>JAOUHG010000012.1 GCA_029865265.1 Candidatus Krumholzibacteriia bacterium
AATCCCCATGCTTCCCATTCGCCTTGTGGGCGACGGGGGTGGCTTGTATCATGGCGCGCGACAACGCCCCCCGGCTGCGGCCTGCAAATGGACCTGTGAGAGGATGGACACAACCATGAGAATGAATCGTCTGGCGGTGCTCGCCCTGGCGGGCGTAATGCTGCTCCCGGCGCTGGCGTCGGGCGAGATGGTGCGACTGCGTGACGGCTCGTCGCTGCGAGGCCGGCTGCTCGCGGTGGAGGGGGACAGCCTCATCCTGCGGCTGGCAATCGGGCCCCGGGTGAAGGTTCACCGCGCGCAGGTCCTGGCCATCGTCTTCGACGATTCGCTGGCTGCGGCGGCAATGGCTTCGACCCCGGCGGGGCCGGGGGTGGCAGGAACGCCCGAGTATCAGGGCATGGGGAACATCTCGGTCGCCTTCAAGGATCGCCGCGTCTCCAGCAAGATATCCATCAAATACAAGAAGGACTGGGATGCGCACGTGCGATCCAACGACATCGTCATGGAACTGCTGCTGGATGGCGAACGGGTGTATAGCGTGACCGACAGCACCACGGACAAGACCATCTACCAGGGACACATAACGCAGTTGAAGAACGATATGACGCTGGAGGATTTCAGCGTGGAGGTGCCCGCGGGGCGTTACCAGTTGACCGTCGTGGTGCGCAACGCGGACGAAACTTCCTTCGCCAGCGCCTTCGACCCGGCGCCGCTGCACGCGGCGATGGTCATCGATGAACTGGAGGTGCGGACGGATCGGGGGGCGCGTGTGGAGGTGGGGATCGACCGCGGGCTGTTGAAGGCGGGCAAGGCCAGGCTGTACCGCGTCGAGTGACGGGGCCGCGGGCGTCTACTCGCCGGCGGGCTTCCTGATGTCATCGAGGGCGGCACGGATACGCGCGTTGAGCGCACGATCGCTTCCCACCACGTCGAGCGCCATTTCGTAGTAGGACCGGGCCAGGTTTGGGTCGTTCTTCTGGGCCTGAACCAGTCCCAGGCGGTACAGCACTTCGGGATCGCGCGGCGCGTGCAGCAGCGCGTTCTCGAGCGCGGACTGCGCCTGGTCAAGATCGCCCGCCGCCTCCAGCGCGGTGCCCAGCCCCAGCCACGCGGCGGCGTACTCGTCGTCGAGCTGGGTCGCCATGCGGTAGTGTCCCACCGCCTCGACGTTTCGTCCCTGGCCGGCGAAGGCGTCGCCGAGGCACTTGTGGATGCGGGCGTTCTCCGGCTGATACTCCAGCGCGTGCCGCAGCATGGACTCCGCCTGCACCCAGTTTCCCCTTCGGACCTGGCAGTCCCCGATGCCGATCATGGCCGCGACCACGGTCGTGTCCGCCGCGTAAACCTTCTGGAACTCGTTCAGCGCGTCGTCGGGCATGTCCCGCGCCAGGTAGGATTCCGCCAGGCCGAGCCGGCCGTAGCGGGAGTCGGGATCGCTGCGCAGCCCGCGGATGAAGTAGTGGCTGGCGTCGAGGTAGCGGCCGTTGTCCATGTACAACCACGCCATGTGAAACTGCGAGGGCGCGTAGCTGGGCCGCAGCGTGATGGCCTTGAGCAGCGCGTCGGACGCGGCCTGGTACTGTCCCGCGTCCAGCAGCAACTGGCCGTAGCCGGCGAGTGCCTCCACCATCTGCGGGTCGCGCTTGAGCGCGTACTCGTATTCCGTCTTGGCCGCCTGGTAGCGCCCCAGGGTCTTGTAGGCCTCGGCCATGTTGAGATGCACGACCACGTCCGCCGGGTCGGCCTGGGCGGCGATCTGCAGGTGCTCGAGCGCGGCCTCGGGCTGCCCCGCGGCCAGCAGCGCCACCCCCAGATTGATCTGCGCGTCGTTGTCGCTGGGACGCTCGCGCACCGACGCTTCGAAGTGGCCGACCGCCTGGGTGGTGTCGCCCCGCTCCATGGCTTCGATGCCGAGGTTGTACTGATCGATGGCGGTGTCGCGGCAGCCGGCGGCGGTCAGCAACGCGAGCGCACAGGTGATTGCAACGGGTAGCAGTGGTGGCTTGGGCATGGGTTTGCGGGACATTCCGGCCCCGCGTCGGGGCATCATAGCCAAGCCCGCGCGGCGATGTCAAAAGCAACCGGCGCCCGCGTGCTGCGGGCGCCGGTGTGCGGTCTCAGGATAGGGGGCCGCCGCGCTCTTTGGCGGACTTGCGCAGAAACGGCTCGAACAGGTCGATGGGGACGGGGAAGACGATGGTCGAGTTCTTCTCCGTGGCCACCTCGGTGAGCGTCTGCAGGAAGCGGAGCTGAATGGTGGTCGAGTTCTGGGAAATGATCTCGGCGGCGTCGCGCAGCTTGACCGACGCCTGGAACTCGCCCTCCGCGTGGATGATCTTGGAGCGGCGCTCGCGTTCCGCCTCGGCCTGGCGGGCGATGGCGCGCTGCATCTCGGCCGGGAGGTCGACGTGCTTGACCTCCACCAGAGAAACCTTAACACCCCACGCGTCGGTCTGCTCGTCGATGATCTTCTGCAGCTGTACGTTGATGACCTCGCGCTCGGACAGGAGCTGGTCGAGTTCGAACTGACCCACCACCGAGCGCAGCGTCGTCTGGGCGAGCTGGGTGGTGGCGTAGAGGTAGTCCTCGACCTCGTTGATGGCGCTGTTCGGGTCCATCACCCGGAAGTAGACCACCGCGTTCACCTTCACCGACACGTTGTCCTTGGTGATGATGTCCTGTGGCGCCACGTCCATGGTGACGACGCGAAGGCTCACCTTTACCATCTTGTCGACGACCGGAATGAGCAGAACGATGCCCGGCCCGCGCGCCCCCATCAGGCGCCCGAGGCGGAACACCACGCCGCGCTCGTACTCGCGCAGCACGCGCACCGCGCTGGCGATGAGCATGATGCCGATGATGATGATTCCAATCAGTGAGAATTGCACGACAACCTCCTTAACGATCAGCAGGGCGCACGGTCACGGTCATTCCGTCCACGTGCTCAACCACGATCCGGGTCCCCGCGGGGATGGGCTGCTCGCTGCGCGCGTTCCAGTACTCCCCATGCACGAACACGGACCCGCCCTCGTGCACGTCGCTGCGCGCCGTGCCCACCGCGCCCAGCAGACCTTCGTTGCCGGTGGTGACCTTGCGGCGTTGGGCCCGGATGCCCATCCCCACGGCAAACAGGAAGAACAGCGCGGTGAACAGCACCGACGGTATGATCACGGCCAGCGATACCCGCATGAACGGAAGCGGGGAATCTATGAGCATGATGGATCCCACGAACATGGCGGCGATGCCTCCAATGGTGAGCGCGCCGTGCGACGTGATCTTCACCTCGAGGACGAAGAGCACGATGCCCAGCAGGATAAGCGCGATGCCGGTCCAGTTGACCGGGAGCATTTGCAACCCGAACGCGGCCATGATGATGGCAACGGCACCGGCCACACCGGGCAGCACCGCGCCGGGATTCTGCAGTTCGAAGAACAGCCCAAAAACCCCGATCAGCATCAGGACGTACGCGATGTTGGGGTCGGATATGCGCGAGAGGAAGCGCTCACGGAACGAGGGCGGCAGTTCCACCACCGTCGCACCCGCCGTGTGCAGGGTCACCTCTCCCTCTCGAACCTCGACCGTGCGACCGTCGATCGCTTCCAGCAACTGACGCATGTCGCCCGCAACCAGGTCGACGACGCCTTCCTCGACGGCTTCCTCGGCCGTCGATGAGATGCTCTCGCGAACCACGCGCTCGGCCCACTCCACGTTGCGGCCGCGCCGGGTGGCCAGGCTGCGCGCATAGGCGGCGGCATCGTTGGTTATCTTTTCGGTCATGACCCCGCTGGTGTCGGCGCCGCCGCCACCGAGGGCCACCGGGTGCGCGGCGCCGATGTTGGTCCCGGGTGTCATGGCGGAAATGTGCGCGGCGAGCGCGATTACAGCGCCGGCGCTGGCGGCGTGGGCCCCGCCCGGATGGACGTAGACCACGACGGGCACGGGGCTTGCGAGAATGGCCTGGATGATGTCGCGCATGGCGGCGGACAGGCCCCCGGGCGTATCCATGCGGATCACCAGGCAGGCGGCGCCGCGATCCGAAGCGTCGCCGATGACGCGCTGCACGTACTCGGTGGTGGCGGGGCCGATGGGTCCGTCGATATCCGCCGCGACGACCGGCGCGCGGTCCGCCGGGGACTGCGCGAGGGCGCTCGAGGCGAGCAGGGCGAGCATGAGCACGCCGAAGAGTCGGGATCCAATGGGTGTGTGTGTCACGGCTGGCATCTCCATCGCGCCGCGCGGCCGCTGGTGGCGCCGGTTGCCGGACGATCCGGTGCCCGAATGGTATGACAGCTGCCGCGGCGGTGAAAGCGCAATCGCGGGCGGCGCGGGATTGGATTTGATATAATGCGGGATGCTTTGCTAGATTTCGGGCACGAGGGTGGTCCCGCAGCGCCCCAAGGAGAGGGTTCCTTCGAACATGTCCTGCTGCTCAACGCCTCGTTTGAACCACTGAACGTGATCGGCTGGCGCCGGGCTGTAAAGCTCATCGTCCTGGACAAGGCCGAGGTCGTGGTGGCTTCGGAGCGAGAAATCCACAGCGTCACCCGGCGGATGGCGGTGCCGTCCGTGGTGCGCCTTACGACCTTCGTGCGCTTTCACCGGCGCGAAGCCAAGTTCTCCCGACGCAACATCTACACGCGCGACGGTTTCGTCTGCCAGTACTGCGGCGACCGTCCGCCGGTGAGCGAACTCACCTGTGACCACGTGGTGCCCCGTTCCCGCGGCGGACGCACTGAGTGGTCCAATATCGTCACCTGCTGTATCCCCTGCAACCGGCGCAAGGGCGGGCGAACGCCCGCCGAGGCAGGCTTGCACCTGGTGAAGAAGCCGGCGCAGCCCACCTGGCTGTGGGGCGTGCAGCACCGCTTCGCCAATCGCCGCCCGCCCAAGGCGTGGCACGCGTACCTCTACATCGCGCGGGATCGGGAAGTCGTATCGTGAGGATGGGGGCAGGGGGGAGCTGGTGCCGGAGGTCGGAATCGAACCGACATGGAGTTGCCTCCGGGGGATTTTGAGTCCCCTGCGTCTACCAGTTTCACCACTCCGGCACCGGGGAATTTCCCCCGCATTATCCAGACAAACGCCCGGCAAGTCCAGATATTCCGCTTGACGATGCTGCGCATTCTGTTACCGTTTTCGCCCGCGGGGTTGTAGCTCAGCTGGGAGAGCACTTGACTGGCAGTCAAGAGGTCACGGGTTCGATCCCCGTCAACTCCACCAACTTTCCGGCGACCCGCGTGTCGCCGCCTCGATGGAACGACCGGGAAACGCCCGCGCACGCGCGCGGGCGTTCCGGTGCAAGGACCCGGTCCGGAAGGCAGTCACGAAGTGTCCGCGGTCATCTGCATCTTCGAGGACAAGAAGTACTCCAACTTCTTTCCCCTGTCCCTCTGCCAGCCTCTGTTCGACCTGAGGCTCGGCTGTGGCACGCTGCGGTCGCGCCTGCTCGACGGCATGCCCCGTGCGCGCATTTCCCTGATCTGTCGCGAGTACCTGGCCGATGTGGTGCGCCTGGCGGCGGCCCCGGCCACGGTCAACGAGCCGGTGGCGGGAGCGACCCTGTTCCTCAACGGGCGACTGTTGTGCACCGGCGAACAGCGCAAGCGCCTGCTGGAGCGCCTGGAAGAAGACACGGTGGCGGTCAAGGGCGGTTTCGTGGTGGCCGCCCGGCTGGGCAAGGCGGCGTCGGCCGACTTCTCCGACTACCTGCGTCGCCGCGTCGCCGACGAGACCCTCGACGGCGTGTGCGATGCGCTGCTGGAGGCCGGCCGAGCCTCCGCGTCCGCCGAGCCGTCCGCACCGCGCAAGCGCAAGTCGAGCCGTGCGTCGGCACCCTCAAAGGGTTCCCACGAGGACGAGCACGTGCTGGGTCAGGACAGCATGGAGGAAAAGCTGTCGCTCGAACTGGAGGCGCTGATCGAAAAGGCGGGACTGAGGCGCGTCGAGGTCCCCGAGGCGCGGCTGTTGTCCTTTCCCTGGCAGCTCATTGAATACAACGCCGACGTGATCGCGGATGACTTTGCGCGTTCCCCGGTGCGCGGCCAGGCGGAGGACTGCGTGGTCTACGCCGGCGTGCAGATCGTCAACCCGGAGCTGGTGGTGATCGGTGAGAAGGCGGTGATCCGGGCCGGTGCGGTGCTCGATGCCAGCGCCGGACCCATCGTCATCGCAGACCGCGCGGAGGTAATGCCCAACGCCACCATCGTGGGGCCGGTCTCGGTGGGCGCCGATGCGATCGTGAAGACCGGGGCCAAGATCCTGACGGGAACGTCCGTCGGACCGGTGTGCAAGGTGGGTGGCGAGGTGGAGGAGACGATCTTCGCCGCCTACGCGAACAAGCAGCACGACGGATTCCTGGGGCACTCCTACATCGGCGAGTGGGTCAACATCGGTGCTGCGTCGAACAACAGCGATCTCAAGAACAACTACAGTGCCGTGCGGATGTGGTGCGCGGGTGCGGAGCGGGAGACGGGGAGACAGTTCCTCGGCCTGCTGATGGGGGATCACACCAAGACCGGCATCAACACGCTCTTCAATACCGGCACCGTGGTTGGTTTCAACTGCAACGTGTTCTCCAGCGAGATGCCGGCCAAATTCGTGCCGAGCTTTTCGTGGGGGCACGGTTCCGAGATGACCCGCTACGAACTCGACAAGGCCATGCATACCGCCTCGGTGGTGATGGAACGCCGGCAGGTCAGGTTCACGCCCGCCCATCGCGCCCTGTTCGAGAAGATTTTTGAGCTTCGCGAAAGAACCAACGGAAACATCTAGCGCCGTCCGGCAGCAACCCGCCCCGCTTCGACCCTGACGGGAAGCAGGGGATGTGCTGTTCCCTCACGCGGCCCCACGCGCCACCGGCCGGGTTTCGGCGTCGTCACCGCGCCCAGGGTCGCGGACCGGGTAATCGCATACACACCAACGAAAGCGACCGCGCGCGGCGGATCCGTTGCGCCGGGGCGCGCAGCGCCGCGGTGCGCGATTGGCGCGGGCGCCTACCCGTGCGTCGTCATAACACACTGTAATGAAATGCGTTATGGAGCCCGTCGGGGGATGGCGCCGCGGCCGGGCACGTGCCTTGATAGGGCGAGGGTGGTTGCTGCCCCGGCCGTGTCTTGCTTCGGCGTGGGCCCATTCCTCAAGAATTTGCGTTTCCCGAGACCAGGCACACGACGGGGCGGCAACCACCTTCTTTCTCCCCCAAACTCCCGTTTCCAATTCTGTAAGGTCTTATTTGACAGCGGTTCCGTGGTGTGCTACGTTGGGCGCCGTTCGTGTGCCGCCGGGCGCCGGCGGGCCGGTCGGGGTCCGCGGGTTGAACCAGCCGCCACGGCGCGATAATACCGACCACGAGGGAAGGGCTCGTTGACGGGCCGCCCTGGGAATTAACCGGGAGAGAGCCATGACGAAAGCAGACTTGGTCGAGGATATCTCGAGGGTCACCGGGCTCAACAAGAAGGACACGAGCATCATCGTCAATGAGGTGATCAATAACATCTGCCGTGCACTCGCGGAGGGTGACAAGGTTGAACTCCGCGGCTTCGGCAGCTTCAAGGTGAAGGAGCGCCGTGCCCGCCAGGCGCGCAACCCGCGCACGGGTGCAGGCGTTCAGGTTCCGGCCAAGCTGGTTCCGTTCTTCAAGGCCTCCAATGAACTCAAGTCGCGCGTCAATGGTTCAGACAGCTGATATCGGCGAAAGGGAGTAGGAACGAATGCCCTGCGGACGCAAACGCAAGAAACAGAAGATCAGAACACACAAGCGCAAGAAGCGCCTGCGCAAAAATCGTCATAAGAAGAGGATTCGCTAGAGCATGAATGACACGGCGGCTCCCACGGGGCCGCCGTGGTCTTCTTCCAGGAGGTCCACGGGCCGATGACACACGCAGAACGACGTGCAGCCTCGCGGGTCAACGCCAGGCTCGCGATGGAGATCACGCTCGGGGATGGCCGCGCGAAAGCGGAGAGCCTGAACGTGAGTGCCAACGGGGTGTACTTCGCGTCCAGCAGGTTCATCGCGCCGCTGACCCGGCTGCGCATCACCCTCGAACTCCCCAACGAGTCGGGGGGCAAGGCGCGCGTGGCCTGTGACGGGGTCGTGGTGCGGACCGAGCCGGAGGCGGAACTCGCCGGCACCGGCGAGTACGAGGTTGCCTGCTACTTCACCGAGATCTCCGAGCCCGACAAGTCGCGCCTGGAGAAGTACATTCTGGCGCATGTGCCGTTCTAGCGCTTGCCCGCGCAGACGATTGATCGGCGGCCGCCCCGCGGGGCGGCCGCCCTTTTTTTTGTTTGCCGGATTTTCGGGGGGTGTGGTAAGCATCTTTCCACCGTGGCCGGAGCGGCCCCGTAACTAATTGTGAAACGTAGAATTCCGAAATCAGCCCCGGCCCCGGCCGGGCGCGCTCGCACCCGCGGAGCCGCCCCCGGCGGGGCATCCGCGGCCCAGGCCGCGCGTGCCGTGCCCGATCCCGGGTCGGAGCGCGAGCGCCTGCAACACGTGGCGGCACAGCTCAAGACGCTCTACCACATGGGGCGCGACCTCGGGGAGGACGAGAACTGGAGCGACTCACTCGACCGCTTCCTGATGGCGCTGGTGAGTTTCCTGCGCGCGGAAGGAGCGGCGTTGTTGCTGTTAAGCGACCGGGAGCGGTCGCTCGCCGCGCGGGCCCGCTTCCACCTGGACGACGAACTGCTCGTGCCGGCCATCGCGACCATCCGCGACGCCTGGCAGCGCCACACCCGCAGTGCCGAGATCCACAGCCTGGAGAGCTACTCGTCGGCGCGCGCCACCTCGTGCCTGGAGCGCAGCCAGCCCTGGCGGGTCACGCTGATCCCGCTGCGGCACCGCGGGCGCTCCCTGGGGTTTCTGCTGCTGGACAAGGTGTATCGGGGCGCCGCGGCATTTCAGGACGACTATCACTTTCTAAGCGCACTGCAAACGATCTTCGCGGAGGAGATCGCCAACGCGTCCTACATCAGTGAACTGCGCCAGTTGAGCCGCTTCAACAACAAGGTGCTCGACAACATCCGCAGCGGGGTGGTGACCACCGACCTCGAGGGCAACATCCGCTACGTGAACGCGCTCGCCGGCCAGATGTGCCCGCGGGTACGACGGGCCGGCATGCAGCCGGCGGTGCACTTCGACGAGTTGTTCCGCCTGCCCATGCAGGAGAGCCTGTTTCGCAGGTTCCTGGATGCGGGTGAAGACGCGGACGTGCTCGAGGTGGAATGTCACGCCGGCGCGGACGCCATCATCCCCGTGCGCCTGCGCCTGACGCGCATGCACGACGACCTGCTCAATGGCACCGTGGTGGTTGCCATCTTCGACGACCTCTCCGAACACAAGCGCATGGAAGAAGCGATCCGCCGCAACGACCGACTGCGCTCGCTGGGGCAGCTTTCGGCCAGCGTCGCCCACGAAATCCGTAACCCGCTCGCGGGCATTGCCACCACCGCCGAGGTGCTGGGCGAGAAGCTGCGCGGCGACGAGAGCACGACACCTTATATACACAACATGCTCGACGAGATCAGCCGGCTGGACGGGATCGTTCGGAACCTGCTTGCATTCGCGCGGCCTCCGCGGCCGCAACTGGCGCCGTGCGATGCGCGCGAACTGATCGATCGCGTGTTCGGCATGGTGGCCGAGCAGGCGTCCGCGCGTTCGGTGCAGATCTCCGCCGCTGGTGCGGGTCCCGACCGCCCCTGTCACGCCGACCCGGCCCAGCTCACCCAGGTGCTGCTCAACCTTGCGCTCAACGCGGTGCAGGCGTGCGGCGAGGGCGACCGGGTCACGCTGGACGCGTGCTTGCTCCGCGACGAGGGCGGCGAGTGGATCGAGTTTTCCGTGGTGGACACCGGGCCGGGCGTGCCGCAGGCGGTGCGCGGTTCGTTGTTCGAGCCCTTCGTGACCACCAAGGCGCAGGGGACCGGACTGGGGCTGGCGATATGCCGGCAGATCGTGGGCGACCACCGGGGCAGTATCGCGTGTGAGTTTCTCGACCGGGGGACGCGCTTTGCGGTGCGCGTGCCCGCGTGGAAGGATTCCGCGGCGCGGGCGCGAGCGGCGCAGCCGTCGCACGTGCAGTAGAGAGGAGAGGAAATGCCGAAGACGATTCTCATCATCGACGACGAGAAGACCATCCGCTGGTCGCTGGGCGAGGCGTTGTCCACGACCGGCTACGACACCATCGAGGCCGACACCGCCTCGGGGGGAATTGCGAAGTTCCGCGAGGCGTCACCCGACCTGGTCCTGCTGGATATGAAGCTGCCGGATGGCTCGGGACTCGACGTGTTGAAGACGCTCAAGGCGGAGGATCCCGCGGTGCCGGTAATCATGATGACGGCCTACGCGGAGGTGGAGACGGCGGTGGAGGCGATGAAGAGCGGCGCCTACGATTTCGTGGCCAAGCCCTATGCGGCGGAGAAGCTGCGCGTGACCATTGCCAACGCGCTGGAAACGGATCGCCTCAAGAGCGAGATCGCGTACCTGCGCTCCAGTTCGACGGGCACCTCGTTCTTCAAGCAGTTCATCGGGCGCAGCCCCGCCATGACCGAGATATTCGACAAGATCCGCAAGATCGGACAGAGCAAGGCCAACACCATCCTCATCACCGGCGAGAGCGGGTCGGGCAAGGAACTGGTGGCCCGCGCCATCCACGCGTGCAGTCACGACGAGCCGCGCGCCTTCATGGAGATAAACTGCGCGTCGGTTCCGGAGACGCTGCTGGAGAGCGAACTCTTCGGCTATGAAAAGGGTGCATTCACCGACGCCAAGACGCGTAAGAAAGGCCTGGTGGAGCTGGCCGAGGGTGGAACGCTGTTCCTGGATGAAATCGGCGAGATGGGTATCACCCTGCAGTCGCGCCTGCTGCGCGTGCTGGAGAACAAGACCTTCCGCCGCGTGGGCGGGGTGAAGGACATGACGGTGAATACGCGCATCATCTCGGCGACCAACCGGGACCTGCAGGAGGCCATCAAGGACAAGCTCTTCCGTGAGGATCTCTACTATCGCCTCAAGGTGATTCCGTTGCACATCCCGTCGCTGCGCGAGCGCCGCGAGGACATTCCGCTGCTCGTGAACCACTTCATCGAGCGCTTCAACCGCGAGCTGGGCAAGCAGGTCGCCCCGGCGGGCCCCGACGTCATGGGGCTGCTGGTGGCCTACGAATGGCCGGGGAACGTGCGCGAGTTGCGCAACGTGATCGAGCGCGCCATGCTGTTGGAGGCCCAGGACGCGTTGCTGACCTCTCACCTGCCGCCGGAGATCCGCGGCAAGGCGGGCGGGGAAATTCCGTCGGTGCGTTCCTCGGCGAGCATCGCCGAGGCGTTCTTCCCGATGACGCTGCGTGACGTGGAGCGCATCCAGATCGAGCGGACCCTGGAGCAGACCAACGGCAACAAGTCGCGCGCGGCGGCCATCCTGGGCATCTCGCGCCAGACCTTGCGCGAGAAGCTCAAGTCGTTCAACGGTGGTGAGCTCCCCGGCCCGGGCCCCGCGGCCTAGGTGGTCAGAATCTTCCCGTTCGGTTCCCACCGGGGGCCGGGAGGCGGCCATATGTGCCGCGTTCCGGCCCCCGTGTCTTTCCCCGCCTGACAGTGTAACAAACGCAATAACAATCGGTTAGGAGATGCGATGGCTCCGGCCGCTCCCGCGGCACGTGGATTGCCGGGTGGGAGGCATGAACCCGTCCCGTCCCGATCACACCCCGGCGTCCACGGAGGCCACCGCTCGCCTGAGCGCGCTGCTGCGCTCCCGTCTGAACGCGATGGGCGTCGTGACGGCGCCGGAACCCAGCGCCGCCGACGTGCGCCGCGTGCGCGACGCCGACGCGTTGCTCGCGCAGTTCGTGCGCGCGTCGCGGCATACCTCGGGCACGGTGCGGGCCTTCTCATCGTTGATCGCGGATGCACACGAGGATGACGGCAACACAATGCACTGGCTGTCCCGCGTGGAGCGGGCGGCCGCGGAGCTCGACGTGTTCAGCGCGCGCCTCTGCGCACTGCGCCTGAACGACCACGAACGACCGGTATCGGCGCGATGGAGCGACGTGTTCTCGCGCGTGGCGGCGCGCTGCAGCCATATCGCGCCGTGCACCATCGAGGCCATCGACCGGTCGCGGGCGCCGTTCACCCAGCGCGGCGAACTGCTGGGGCGCATGATCTTTCAACTGGTGCGCAACGCCATGGAAGCGTCGCCACGCGGCGGCATGGTGCGCGTGCGCGTGGACGAATTCCGCCGGGATGCGCTGCGTCAGTTCCACGTTCGCGTGAGTGATGAGGGGCCGGGTCTGGACCCGGCGGTGGCGGCATCGGCATGGGAACCCTATGTGACGACGCGCCGCGGGCACGCTGGCCTGGGCCTGGCGTTCGTGGCCGCGGCGGCACCGGTGGTGGGTGCGGCGGTAGGAATGCGCCGGGAAGCGAGTCGAACCACGGTGCACATGATGGTTGGAGAAGAAGGAGGTCTGCAATGGGAGTAATTTCAATTGGCGTCGACATACCGGCGCGTATCGGAGAGATCGAAGTCGTCAGCGTTATTACCGGCACCGAAGCCATGGCCAACCTTGCGCACGCGGCGTGCGAAGCGGTGGTCATCGGGCCGCGCGTGCCAGACATGCAGGTGAGCGCGATCGTGGACGAGATCGTGCGCCGCTACCCGCGTGTGCCGGTCATCCTGGTGGCGGATGCGCCGCGCCCGGGCGTCTGGGAACACGTTCCGTTTGCCGGCGAGCGTCTCATTTCTGCGATCGTGCGTGCCGTCGAAGTCGGACTGCTACGACGCATTGCCGCGGAATCCCGCGACGCGTTGCCGGTTGCGCCGTCGGCGCTTTCCGGCGGGGGCAACGAGGTTGAGCAGGCTTTCCGCAAGGGCACCATCCGCGAGATGGAGCGCCTCATGATCTTCGCGCGCCTCGACCGGCTCGACCAGAATCGCACCCGCTCCGCAGCCTCGCTGGACATCAGCGTGCGCACGTTACGCAACAAGCTGCGCGAGTACCGGGAGTCCGGACTGCTGGCGGCACCGTCGCCCGAGCAGGTCTGAGCGGGCGCCGCGCGGGGCGATCCGGATTGACAGAGTGGCAGGAGGGAGATAGGTTTACTCACGGGTGAAACCGATTGAGTTCACAGCAAGTAACCTTCCTGGTGCTCAGCACCGATGCGACAATCCGCCAGTCTCTGGATCGCCTGTTTCCGCGTGAGGGCTGGAGGCTCCAGACACTGGAGACGCCGGGCGACCTGGTGGATGCGCTCGGCGACTCCACCGCGGCAGTGCTGATCGACGAGTTCCTCGAGCCCGCATACCTGTCGCTCATCCGGCGCTGCCGCCGGGCCGTACCCGGCCTGGACGCGACCGTCGTGGGCGGGCCCAAGTCCGAGAGCGTCCGGCGCGGTGAGCGCGCGGACGGTGTCGACCACTACATCGAGCGCCCGCTGGAGGCGGCGCCGTTGCGCGCGTCTCTCGACCACCGGCTCGCGCTGGTGGGCGTGAAGGCGGGTGTCGGGCTGGTGGGGCGATCTCCCGCGCTGGAGGAACTGCTCGAATCGCTGCTGCTGGTGGCACCCACCGAGGTGCCGATTCTGATCCAGGGTGAAAGCGGCACCGGCAAAGACCTGGTGGCGCGCGCCGTCCACCAGTTGAGCCGACGCCGCGATCAGCCCTTCGAGGCCATCAACTGCGGGTCGCTGGCCGAGGGTGTCCTGGAAAGCGAGTTGTTCGGACACGAACGCGGTGCGTTCACCGGGGCGGTGTCGCGCCGCGCAGGGATGTTCGAACGCGCCAATGCAGGCACCATCTTCCTCGACGAGGTGGGCGAGATGAGCGCGAACATGCAGGTGCGCCTGCTGCGCGTGCTCGAGACCGGCGAGGTGTTGCGCGTGGGCGGCGCCGCGGGACTGACCGTGGACGTCCGCGTGGTGGCCGCGACCAACCGCAACCTGGGGGAGTTGGTGCGCGCCGGCACGTTCCGCCAGGACCTCTACTACCGCCTCAAGGGCGTCACCCTCTATCTCCCGCCGTTGCGTGAGCGGCGCGATGACATTCCCGTTCTGGTGCAGCACTTCATCCGCCTGGCCAACCGGGCCAACCGCAAGAGCGTGCGCGGCATCGAGGCGGACGCGCTGCAACGCCTGCAGGAGTACAGCTGGCCCGGGAACATCCGCGAGTTGAGAAACCTGGTGGAAACGCTCGTCGTCTTGACGCCGGAACCGCGAATTGCCCGTGCGCTGGTGGATGCGCACATCGGGGATGCGGGGCAGTCGCCGCCGGGGCCGTTCCTGCCCGTTCCGGTGGGGCGCAGCCGCGAGGACACCGAGCGCGAGGTGATGTACGGCCTGATTCTCGCCCTGCACCGGGACGTGCGCGAGATCCTTCGCCACCTTCGCGAGGAGCCGGCGGGGACCGCCGGGGGGTGGAACGACATGCGGGAGGTGCCGGCATCCGAGGACGGGGCCCACCTGAGCCTTTCCACCATGGAGCGCGTCGCCATCAAGGAGGCGCTCAACCGCGCCGGGGGCAACCGGCGCAAGGCTGCCCAGGCCCTCGGGATCTCCGAGCGGACCCTGTACCGCAAGATCCGGGAGTTCGGTCTGTCGTGACCCGCAAATCGGCCTTTGTGGGGAGTGGCGCCACGGGTTATACTCTTCCGGAGCCCCTCCCCTGGTTGTTTATCCCGATCTGAATGACTGATTTGTATTCTTCACCACCCCGATCCGGTCTGAGGGCAACCATGCGTTTTGTATCCGCCGCCGTCCTATCCGTCGTGTTGATGGCTTCCACCGCCCACGCCACCAAGCTGGCAGGCGAGTTCATGGCCCCCGGCGGGGGAGCCCGCGCCCTCGGGATGGGTGGGGCGTTTGCCGCCGTGGCCGCGGACGCGTCCACCGTCTACTGGAACCCAGCCGGGATCGCCGGCATCCAGAAGCGCCAGGCGCTGGCCATGCACGCCGAGCAGTTCGGCGACCTGGTGAATTACAACTTCGCCTCCTACGTGCAGCCCTCGGGGCTGATGGACGAGGCCCGCAAGCCGGCCTTCGGCTTTGCGCTCATCCACCTGGGCGATCCCGACCAGATCCTCACCAGCCAGCTGGTGCACAACGACCTCAACGGAGACGGGCAGATCGACCCGGGTGAACTGGTCGACGAGAACGGCATTCCCTTCGACGAGGCGACGCTGCCGCGGGAGTCAAACAACAGCTTTGCGGGATTCGCCACCTTCGCCATCGAGACCGGAGCCGGTGCGGTGGGCGGGTCGCTGAAGATCATCTACCAGGACATGATCGCGGGCGAGTCCAGCATGGGAATCGGCATCGACCTGGGTTACCTCAAACGCGACTTCCTCACGCGCAACCTTTCGCTGGGTGCGAAGCTGCAGGACGCGACCGGCACCTACATCAGCTGGAGCACCGGCACCAACGAGTTCATCATTCCCGCCCTGAAGGTGGGGAGCGCATACAAGATCGAGTCGGAGGAGCTCAACGGAGCGCTGCTGCTCGCAGTGGATGCCGACGTGTTCTTCGACAACCGCCAGGCAGCGTCACAATTCTGGGTGGAGACGATGAGCACCGACGTGCACGTCGGTGCGGAGCTCAGTTTCCAGGAGAGAGTGATGATCCGGGGCGGACTGGACGCCAACAATTACACCGCCGGCGCCGGAATCTACTTCAGTGTGATCGGTCTGGACTACGCCTACCTGCACCACGACGCCTTCGAGGCCACGCACCGCGTTTCGGTGCTGGCCAACTTCTGATCCTGCGCTAGCGACCGCCGGTCTCGTCGGCGGCGCGTGGCTGCCACACCACCAGCACATCACCGGGGCGAATGATGGAACGCGACCGGCCGTTCCACGCCATCAGGTCGTTCATGGAAACATTGTAGCGGCGGCTGATGGAGTAGAAGGTCTCGCCCGACGCCACCACGTGGCGCGTGCGTTCGAAGCGCGTCTCGTCCACGGTGGGCGACGGCCCGGACGCGACCGTGGTGTTCTGCGGCGCGGAACCACCAGGCACGTAGATGGCGAGCTTCTGTCCGGGGTAGATGTGCCGGCGGCGGCTCAGGTTGTTCCACGAGCGGATCTGGCTCACGCCCACGCGATGCGTCTCGGCGATCTCGCTCAGGGTGTCGTTGCGACGCACCGTGTACACCACGCGCGTGCGACCCGCGATGGGCGCGCCGGCAGTGGCCCGTTCGGCGTAGCGCTCGAGCGCGTCGCGATCGATGGTCGAGGTGTGTGTGCGATAGGAGGGCTGCGAACTGGCCGCCTGGGCGTAGGTGCCGCCCGGCACCGGAATGACCAGGCGCTGCCCGATCTGCAGCAGGCTCTTGTTGCGCAGGTTGTTGGCGTCGCGCAGCGCGGCTACCGAGGTGTCGTAGCGGCTCGCGATCCCGGACAGCGTTTCGCCCTTGCGCACCGTGTGTTCGCTCCAGGTGACGCGTTCCTCTGGCGGCAGGGCGGCGATGTTCGCCGTGGCCAGATCGCCCGCACCCGAAGGAACCTTGATGTGCACCACCATGTTGGGCGGCGTGGCTCCACGGCGCAACTGCGGGTTGAGTTCCTTGATGGTCTCGGTGGTGGTGCCGGCGCAACGCGCGAGCACGTCCAGTTCGATGGCGTACTCCACCGTGATGAGATCGAACGAAATGGGTTCCACCTGCGGGATGGTGAACCCGTACTTCTCAGGCTCGCGCATGATATACAGCGCGGCGAGGAATTTGGGAACGTAGCGCTCCGTCTGCAGGGGAAGATCGAGCTCCCAGAAGTTCTTGGTCTTCTGGCGCGCCACCTGCCGCGCCACGCGGTACTCGCCACAGTTATACGCGGCGAAGGCGAGGAACCAGTCGCCCCAGATCGAATAGAGGTCCCGAAGATAATTGCCCGCCGCGTAGGTGGAAGCCACGATATCGCTGCGTTCCTCGTACCACCACGTGGAGCGCAGACCGTAGCGGCGCCCGGTGCCACCGATGAATTGCCAGGGCCCCACGGCACGCGCGCTGGAAACCGCCTTCATGGCGAAGCCGCTCTCGATGAAGGCGATGCAGATCAGTTCCTGCGGCAGGTCCATTTCGTCGAGGATGCCCTCGACCGTGGGGCGGTTGAGTTGCATGCGATACAGCGCGCGGTCGAAGCGGTCGCGGCCTGGCCCGGTGAAGTAGTTGATCCAGAAATCGATGCGAGTGCTCTCGATGACGGGGAACTGGGTGTTCTCCATGCTGAACAGACGGCCATCCGACGCCGGCAGGTCGGCCTGCGGCCAGTCGGCGCTGGCCAGTGCCAGGCTGTCATCGATGGCGGAATAGCCCTCGTCCTCGAGTCCGCTGGTGACCAGCGTGTCCATCGCGCTCAGAGCGTTGAGGATGGAGATGAACTCAGGATCGTCCTCGGCGTGGGGGTGGTTACGGATGAACGCGTTGACGTCCGCGATCAGCGAATCCCGGGTCGACTCGAAGCGCGCGCCGTTGCCGTCTTCCTGGAAGGCCCGCGCATAGTCGATGCGTGCCTCGAAGCGGTCCAGCGCCGCCAGGTACGCCTCGTGCGCGTCACCGGGCTCGGAAGCGGCGCGCCCGGCGCTCTCTCGGCTGCCGCTGCCACAGCCCGCGAGAAGCAGGGTCAGGGTGGCCGCGAGCACGATGCGGGCAATCAGGCCGGACTTGCGAACGTTGGAATACACGGGAGCCTCCTGGAGGTGCACGGGGAGTCGGATGGGGTTGGGGGCAATATGGATCATGCCAAAAGCAACTTGCAAGCCAAAATCGGGACTCCCCCCCCGACCCCGGGATGTTGGCGTGGGAAAGCCCTGGAAGCCGCCTACCCACATAGTTTACAATAAAAGTGGCCAGAAATCGACCGTCGGCGGCGAAGGTACCGACGCAATGCGCATCTACGATCAGGACTTCCGATACCTTCTCGTCCACCTCGTGCCGCAGCACCGCCTGCCCGCCGACCTCCGGCGGGATGTGAGCGAGGCGCTTCGGACAGGTGAACCAGGGGCCCTCAGGCGCGAATCCATACGCGCCCTGGAGGCCCTGTGCGACGCGTCCTACTTCCGGCGAACCGGCGTTGCCGCCGACAACGGCAACGTGGTGCTCGAGTACCGCAAGAGCGGCGGCCGCTACAACGTGAGTGTGGCTGTGCCGCGGGACGAGTGGGAGGTGTGGTCGGAGGCGGCCCCGCCGCCGGCCACGGAAGCCACCCCGCCCGCCGATACCCCGCCCCGCCGGGAGGACGCCGTGGCACCCGCGCTCACCGACGCCGTCGAGCCGGGGGAAATTCTCCCCGATATCATCCGTTCCTTCGCCATCGCCGACCGCGCCGCCCCGGTGCTGGAAAGGCTGGACATCCTGCTGGCCACGCTGGAGCGCTGGCTGTCGTTCGAGGCCGCGCGCCTCGACGTCATCGACGACGCGCTCCTGCCCGGCGATGCCACCGGGACCCGGGTGCGCGTCGTGAGCGAAAGCGAGCTGCGCTCCACCGAGTCCGTGCGGCATGCCATCGAGACCGGCGCGCGCCGCCTGGTTCCCAAGGCCAATCTCGACACGCCGGGGCCCGAGGGCATGGCGAGCTGGAGCGTGCTCGGTGTGGCGCCCATTTTCGCGCAGGGCCGGGTGGTGGGAGCGCTGCGCTGTTACCTGCGACCGGGTCCGGACCGCGACACCATGGAACGCCGCATCGAGACCGCTGCGTCACTGGTGCGCAACGTGATCGAGTTCAACTACCACTTTGAGAACCTGACCTCGATCGACTCGCTCACCGGCGTGTACAACCGGCAGTTCTTCGATCGCCAGATGCCGGTGGAGATCGAACGCGCGATGCGCTCGGGTGCCTCGCTGTCGATGCTGGTACTGGACATCGACGACTTCAAGCGCGTGAATGACGAGCTCGGGCACAAGAAGGGGGACGAGGCCCTGGTGGCGGTGGCCGAAATCGTGCGGCGCAACCTGCGCAAGGTCGACCTCGCGTTTCGTTACGGCGGCGAAGAGATCGTGATCCTGCTGCCCGGAACACCGGAGTTCGAGGCGGTGCACACGGCGGAACGATTGCGGCGCGTCATTCACCAGTACCGGGGATTCCGCGACCACCGAGGCGGTACGCGTGAGATCACGGTGAGCGTCGGCGTGGCGGTCTATCCGGACACGGCCAAGACCGCGGACGAGTTGTTCGTTCAGGCGGACGAGGCCATGTACCGCGCCAAGCAGCGCGGTAAGAACCAGGTGGTGCTGTACTCGAATCCGTAGGGCAAGGACCGGCCGCGCGGGCGCGGCCGGCGCAAAGCGGGGTGGTGGCGGTGGTGTGGTTCCTGACCGCGGCGATCGTCGCGGGCGTCTATCAACGGCTTTCATTGATTCTGATCGTCACGGGCGTGCTGGTGGCGCGCTCGCTGTGGGTTCGTACGCGTGCGGCCCGGCTGTGGCCGCTGCTGGCGGCGGCCTGCGCGCTGATTGGCTGGAGTGCACTGAGCACCGTGCGCCGCGGCGCCGACGAGGTGGCGCGCGTGGCGGCCGGTCGTGGCGCGGCGCTGGTGGCGCTGGAAGGCCACGTGGCATCGTTTCCGCAGGCGAGCCCCTTCGGCACGTCGTTCCTGTACGAGACCTCTATTGAAGGACGGCGGGTGCGCCTGGTCATGCGCGCGGCGTTCTTTGACGCCAACTACGG
Organism: Candidatus Krumholzibacteriia bacterium; assembly: GCA_029865265.1. Lineage (NCBI taxonomy): Bacteria > Candidatus Krumholzibacteriota > Candidatus Krumholzibacteriia > Candidatus Krumholzibacteriia bacterium. Next base: position 19,644 of record JAOUHG010000012.1, read on the forward strand.
CGATGCGTTCGCGTGCCGTGCGCGCCTGGGTGGGGGCGGCAACACCGACTACCTGCTCGCCAGGGGTGCCGCGGGTACCGCGCGTGTGCGCCTGCGCGATACGCGGGAAATACGCCCTGCGTCGCGCGGCCGCCTGCACCAGCGTGCGCTGTGGTCGTGGCATCGGACGGTGCGCACGCGGTTGTCGCGTGCGATGTCCGGCGATGCTGCGCTGGCGCTTGCGCTACTGCTGGGTGAACGTGGGTTCCTGGATCACCGCGTTCGCGACGCGGTGGTCAGGCTGGGGATTGCGCACCTGCTCGCTTTGAGCGGCATGCACCTGACGACGGTGGCGGCACTGGCCCTCGTCGCCGCGCGATCGTTTGCGCGGGGTCGCGATCTGCTGGTGCTCGCGGCGCTTTCGGCATACGTCGGCATGGTGGGTGACGTGGCGTCGCTGACGCGGGCCTACCTCATGGCAGTATTCATCGTTCTGGCGCGCGCGGTGGCGCGGCCCGTGAGTGCGATCGACGCGCTGGGCAGGGCCCTGCTGGTGATGCTGCTGGTGTCTCCGACCGCCATCCTCTCGGTGGGGCTGCAGTTGTCCTTTGCGGCCACGGTCGCCGTGCTGGCCGCGCTGCAACGCTTTCCGCTGCTCCGTGCGGGGATGCGCGGCCGGGGGGAGGGCGGGGGGCGGATCGCGCGACGGGTCGGGTGGGTGCTCCTCGCGGCACTGCTGATCAGCGTAGCCGTTGAAGTGGTGATCGCCCCCCTGCAGTTTCACCACTTCGGCCGCATGAGTGCGGTCGGCCCGCTGGCAACGGCGCTGTTCGTGCTGCCGGTGACGTTTCTCCAGGTTCTGGGCATGGCCGTGGCCGCGCTCGCCGGGGTGCCGCTGATGGGGGACGCACTGGTGGCGTGCCTGGGCGCGTGCTCCCGTGCTGCCACCGAAGCGGTACTGACCGCGGCCGCCGTCGCTCCGCAACCACTCGCCGGCGACGGGCCGGCCGCGCTGCCGTACTACGCGGCGCTGCTGCTCGTGTGGCGGTTTTCGCGGCGGCGATGGGCGTGGGTGGCAGCGGCGACGCTGCTCGTCGTCGCCTTCCGGGGGGTGCTGGCGGGGATGGATTTTTGGTGACAGCCTGGCGTGCCCGGATGCTATAGTCCGGCCTAACTGACGACGCGGAAGGGTGTACGTGACCTCCGTCAAATGCCGAGTGGCCGTGCTGGCCTCCGGACGTGGAAGCAACTTCAGAGCGCTCGCTGAGCGCTGCCAGAACCCGACGTTTCCGGCCGAAGTGGTGTGCCTGGTGACCGACGACGCCACCGCCAATGCGGTGTCGATCGCCGGTGAGTTTGGCATTGCCTGGCACACCGTCGAGCCCGGTGAACGGCGCGGGCGCCTTGCGGACGGCGCAGAAGCTCGCATCGTGCGGCTGTGCCGGGACGCCGGCGTCGGTCTGGTGGTGCTGGCCGGCTTCATGCGCATCCTCGATGGCGAACTGCTGGAGCAATTCGCCGGGCGGATCATCAACATACACCCTTCACTGCTCCCAAGCTTCCGAGGATTGAATGCGCAGCGCCAGGCGCTCGAGCACGGCGTCAAGGTGGCGGGTTGCACAGTTCACTTCGTCGATGCGTCACTCGACGGTGGACCCATCATCCTGCAGACCGCGGTTCCCGTGCACGACGCCGACGACCTCAGCGTGTTGCGCGCACGGATCCTGTCCGAGGAGCACCGCATACTCGTTCGCGCGGTGGAGCTGTTTGCGCTGGGACGCCTCCGGGTGGAGGAGCGGCGCGTGCTCGGCACCGAAGCGACGCCAACGGCGCCCACACGGCGCGAAGAAGGGTGAATCCATGATGCAAGCACTCGTGAGCACCAGCGACCTGGGATTGACGCCGGATCGCACCGGCAAGGTGCGCGATGTATTCGACCTCGGCGACCACCTGTTGATCGTGTCCACCGATCGTATCAGTGCCTACGACGTCATTCTTCCCTCGGCGCTTCCAGGCAAGGGAATCCTCCTCACGCAGATCACCATCGGCTGGTACGAGCACTTCGGCAGGGAGCTGCGCACGCATTTCGTGAGCGCGGACATCGACGAGTATCCCGCGCCCTTCAAGGGGCGGCGCGAACTCGCGGGGCGCAGCATGCTGGTGCGCAAGGCGGATCGCTTCGACGTGGAGTGCGTGGTGCGCGGATACCTGAGCGGATCGGGCTGGAAGGAGTACCGCCGCAACCGCGCGGTGTGCGGCGTGTCTCTGCCCGAAGGGCTCACCGAGTCGGCGGAGCTGCCGCAGCCGATCTTCACGCCCGCCACCAAGGCCGACGATGGCCACGACGAGAACATCCCGTTCGAGGAGATGTGCAACATCGTGGCCCGCGCAGACGCAGAGCAGCTGCGCAGCATGAGTATCGATCTCTACCGGCGCGGCCGTGACTACGCGCGCGCACGCGGCATCATCCTTGCCGACACCAAGTTTGAATTCGGGCGCATCGATGGTGAGATCACGCTCATCGATGAGATGCTGACGCCGGACTCGTCGCGTTTCTGGCCCGCCGACCGTTACGCGCCGGGCGGACCGCAGGAGAGTTTCGACAAACAGTTCGTGCGCGACTACCTCGATGCCAGCGGCTGGGATCACTCGCCGCCCGGCCCGCAACTTCCCGCCGATGTCGTGAACAAGACCATCGCCCGCTACCGCGAGGCACACGACCGGCTCTTCCCGGGCCGCAGCCTGGAGAGATACCTGTGAAAAGGACACCGAAGGCTTCCACGGCGCTGATCAGCGTGACCGACAAAACGGGTCTGCCCGAGATTGCGGCGGCGCTCAACGAAAAGGGCATCCACCTCATCGCCTCCTCGGGCACCAAAGCGTTTCTCGAAGAGAACGGCATTCCGGTGGAGGAGATATCCGCCTACACGGCGAGCCCCGAAATCCTGGGCGGGCGCGTGAAGACGCTGCACCCGAAGATCCACGGCGGCATCCTCGCCGACCGCGACAACCCGGAGCACATGCGCACGCTTGCCGAGCAGGGCACGTATGCGATCGACTACGTCATCGTGAACCTGTATCCGTTCGAGGAGAAGCTGCAGGCGGGTCTAACGCCCGAACAGCTGATCGAGTACATCGACATCGGTGGGATCACACTGCTGCGCGCGGCTGCCAAGAATCACCGCCACGTGACCGTACTCACCAGCCCGGCCCAGTACGCGGCGGTGATCGGGGAGGTCAAGGCGAAGGGAAGCACGTCGCGGGAGACGCGCGCGCACCTCGCGGCGGAGGTATTTGCACTCACCGCCACCTATGACGCCGCCATAGCGCATTCCATGCGCGGCGTGTCTGGCGCTGAAGGGTTCCCGGAGCGCCTGCCCATCGGACTGAGCAAGGTGACCGACGTTCGCTACGGCGAGAATCCGCACCAGCGCGGCGCTCTCTACCGGACGGCGGCGGCGTCGCCTTTTACCGCCATGACCCAGCACCAGGGCAAGGAACTCTCCTTCAACAACTACCTCGACATGATCGGCGCTTTCACACTGGTGCGAGATCTCGGGCCCGACAGTGTCGCCATCATCAAGCACAACAATCCGTGCGGCGCGGCCTGGTGCGGCGACATCATGCGCTCGTGGAAGCGCGCCCTGAAGACCGACACGGTGAGCGCCTTCGGTGGCGTCGTGGCCGTGCACGGGTCCGTGTCCGCCGATCTTGCCACGGAGATGGGGCAGCTGTTCCTTGAGGTGGTCATCGCGAGAAAGATCGAACCGGCGGCGGCCGCGCTGCTCGCCAAGAAGAAGAACCTGCGCGTGGTCACGGTGCCCGACGCGTACTGGGGTGCGCCGACGGGTGGGCGCCTGGCGGTGGTGACCAACGGCGTCGCCCTGGTGCAGGACGAGGACGCCGGCTTCCCCGAGCTGGAGCGCGTGGAAACCGTCACCAGTCGCAAGCCGGGTGACGCCGATATGGTTGCGCTCAAGATGGCGTGGAAGGTGGCCAAGAACGTGAAATCGAACGCCATCGTGATCGCCGACGAAGAGGGAACGGTGGGCATCGGCGCCGGCCAGATGAGCCGGATCGATTCCTCGCACATCGCGGCGCGCAAGGCCCGCGAGGCGGGTCTCGAGGTGAAGGGCGCGGCGGCCGCGTCGGACGCGTTCTTCCCCTTCGCCGACGGCGTGGTGGAACTGGCCCGCGCCGGAATCGGCGCGCTGATCCAGCCCGGCGGCTCCATCCGGGACGAAGAGGTCATCGCCGCCGCCAACGAGGCCGGGCTCGCGATGGTGTTCACGGGGCGGCGTCATTTCCGACACGTATAGCGGGGGACCATGCCGGCAAATGGAATAGTCATACTGGATTACGGATCGCAGTTCACGCAGCTGATTGCCCGCCGCATTCGCGCCAAGGGGGTCTTTTCGGAGATCCTGCCCTGGAACACGGCGCGCGCGCGCGCGATGGAGAATGCACCGCGCGGCGTGATCCTCTCCGGCGGGCCATCCAGCGTTTTCGAGACCGGGGCGCCCGCACTGCCGCCGGATCTGTGGGGCTGGGGCCTGCCGGTTCTGGGCATCTGTTACGGCATGCAACTGGTGGCGCGCGACCTGGGCTTCGGGGTGGAGCGCGCCGGCGCGGCAGAATATGGACACGCGCGCATCCACGCCAATCCCGAACACGTGCTCTTTCGCAAGACGCCGGCGGACCAGTCGGTGTGGATGAGCCACGGCGATAAGGTGACCGGTTCCGGCGATGGTTTCGACGTGCTGGCCCGTTCCGACAACAGCGAGATCGCCGCGTTCCACTACCCGCCGCGCAACGTGTATGCGGTGCAGTTCCATCCGGAGGTGCAGCACACGGCATACGGCGACACGATCATCGAGAATTTTGTGTTCGGGGTGTGCAATTGCGAGGCGAGCTGGTCCACGGGGGCCATCGTGGAGCAGATGATCGGCGATATTCGCGAACGCGTGGGTGATTCGCGCGTAATCTGTGCGGTCAGCGGTGGCGTGGACTCGTCGGTGGTCGCGTGCCTGATCGATCGCGCCATCGGCAAGAATCTGTTCTGTGTATTCGTTGACAACGGCCTGCTGCGGGCCGGGGAACGCGACGGTGTGGTGGAACTGCTGGGCTCGCACCTCACCGCGCCGCTCGAAGTGGTCGACGCGCGCGCGCGCTTTCTAGAGCGCCTGCGCGGTGTCACCGACCCGGAGGAGAAGCGCAAGCGCATCGGAAATCTCTTCATCGAGATCTTCGAGGAGGTCAGCACCGCCCATGGGCCCTTCGATTATCTCGCGCAGGGCACCCTGTACCCGGACCGGATCGAGAGCTTGTCCACCGGCGGCCCGTCGGCCACCATCAAGACCCACCACAACGTGGGCGGGCTTCCCAAGGACCTGCGCTTCAAGCTGGTGGAGCCGCTGGCACTCCTGTTCAAGGACGAGGTGCGCGCGGTCGGCGCCGAACTGGGGCTGCCCGCGAGCCAGTTGCGCCGGCACCCGTTTCCGGGGCCGGGCCTGGCGGTGCGCGTGCTTGGCGAGGTCACCGAGGAGCGTCTGGAGATCCTGCGCCAGGCCGACAGGATCTTCATCGACGCGTTGCACGAGTGGGGCGTCTATGACCGCGTGTGGCAGGCGCTGGCGGTGCTGCTGCCGGTGCGCAGCGTGGGCGTGATGGGTGACGCGCGAACCTACGCGTTTCCGGTGGTCCTGCGCGCGGTGACCAGCACCGACGGCATGACCGCGGACTGGGCCGAACTTCCGGTCGAGTTGTTGCGTGTTGTTTCCAATCGTATCATCAACCAGGTCGAACACATCAACCGCGTCGCCTTCGACATCAGCTCCAAGCCCCCTTCCACCATCGAGTGGGAATAGCTCGCCTTGCCGACCGCGGCAACGCGGCGTATACTTGTTACATGATTCGGCGTTACCCCCTCGCGGTCCTCGTGGCCGCGCTGCTTTTTTCTGGAGTCGCGGACGGGCCCGGAACCCGCGCGGAGCGGTCCGCGTCCCGGTCGGAACGTGCGGTTGTGGCCGCCGGTTCTCCGGCGCGTCTCCTGGAACGCCACGGGGAGCCCGCGCTCGCGTGGGACGTTTTGCGGCGTGGAGGAGGGCCCCGCGACGACGCCGAGAACCGGCTCGCGGTGCGGCTCCTCACCGAGCTCGGCCGCTACGCCGAAGCGGACAGCATTCTCGCCCGGATGCCGCTGGCCGGTGACTTCCTCGTGCGGCTGCAGCGCGCCCGCCTCAATTTCGAGGCGGGGAATCCCGCCGGTGCAATCGCTCTTCTCGACAACGCCGCCACCGCCGAGCCGGCGCTCGGCGCCTACGCAGACTACCTGCGGGTGCGTTGCCACCTCGCGCTGGGCGACGCGGCGGCGGCCGCGGCGTGCCTGGAGGGGATGGACGCGTCCTCGCTGCCGGAGGCGCTGCGCGCGCCGCTTGCGGAGGAGCGCGTCAACGTTTACCGCGAGCTCGGGCGGCCGTGCGATGCGATGGAGAGCGCGGTAGCGGGGGCGAAGCTGGTCGCCGATGGCGACACACGGCGTGAGTTGCTGCTGGCCGCATACCGGATGGCGTGGGAATGCGGGGACGGCGCCGAGGCGGTGCGCGCCGCGCGTGCGTTGTGCAGCAGCGCGGCCCGTTCGCCGGAGGCGGGTGAGGCGGCGGCGGACCTGGTGGCGCGCCCTCACACCGCGAGTCTGTCGTCGGGAACGCTGCTGGCGTGCGCGGACGTGCTTGCGGTGCAGGGCGACGAGAAGGCCCTGCGTCAAACACTTCGTATCCTGGACGGGCGGCGGTTGGGTGCGCACGACGCGGAGTATCAGCGCCTGTTGTGGGCCGAGTACCACTATGCGACCGGTGACTACTCGCGTGCCATCGCGCTGGCGCGGCCTTCGTACTCCGACAGCGGGCTGCGACGCCGGTCGATGCTGGTGATGGCGCGGTCGTTGCGCAAGCTGGGCAAGCCGGGTGAGGCGGCCGCGATGTACGAGACGTTCGTGCGGGCCTATCCCAACGACCCGCTCGCGGCGGAAGCGCTCTATGCCGCGGCTTCCCTCTACCGCCAGGAAGACCGCGCCGCGGACTCGGCGCGGGTGCTGGACCAGGTGCGCCGCGCGTACCCGTCCACGTTCCACGGCTGGGCGGCCGCGATGCGACGGGCGGCGGAATTGGCTCAGGCAGGACAGGGCACCCAGGCGGCCGCCATCTACGAGCAGTGGCTGGCGCGCTCGCGGCGCACCGATGAGGCGGCGCTGTACTATCTGGCGCGAGAACGAGAACGCGCGGGCAGCAGCTCCGGCGCGTTGATCCTGGACGAACTGCGTACCCTGAACCAGTATTCCTTCTACGTCGCCCCGGACGTGCTCCCGTCGGTGCGCGGGCCGTTGCGTGATTCCAGTGGGGGCATCCTGCGCGAGGGCCCCGGGTCGCTCACCGACTGGCTGGCGCGGGTGGAAGACGGTCGCGCCCTGGCCTATGAGCGTGTGCTTGCTGCAGCGTCGTCGCCGCGTTCGCCCGCCGGGGGAGCGGCCGACGCGGCCGTCGAACGCGGCCTCTTCTTTCTCGAATCCGGATTACGCGACTGGGCGGAGCGCGAACTCGACGCGGCCCGCCGGAGCGGGCGCACGTCTGCGCACAACAGTCTCATCCTTGCGCGCATCTACGACGATTACGCGATGCCCTGGCAGAGCGTGCGCCTGTACGAACGCGCGCGGTCGAGCCTTCCCTGGCAGGAACGGCGCTCGCACGGGGATGACTTCCGTCTGCTCACCTACCCGTTGCCGTACCCGGCCCAGGTGCTCGACAACGCGTCGCGCAACGGCGTGCCGGCGCACCTCATCTACGGCATGATCCGCGAGGAGAGCCGCTTCGAAGCGGACGTGGTTTCGCGTGCGGGGGCGGTGGGTCTCATGCAGCTCATGCCGCAGACGGCGCGGCGGGTGGCCACACAACTGGACCTGGCGACGGAGATGGGGGACCGCCTGGACGAGCCCGCGGTCAACGTTTCGCTCGGGGTATGGTACGCGGCGGATCTTCTGCGCGCCGGCGAGGGCAGCGTGGCATGGATGCTGGCCGCGTACAACGCCGGCCCGGGGGCCGCGGGTCGCTGGATCGAACCCGGGACGGCGGGTGCGCCCGCCATCGACGCCGTGGAGTCCATCGACTACAAGGAAACGCGTGGTTATGTGAAGCGGGTGGTCGAATCGGCCAACGTCTATCATTCCCTCTACTTCAGCGGTGCACGCTGATTCATCGCCGCCACCGCCCGCCTCGTTTTTGCCCTGTTCATGACGGTGGACACTCCGCTACCATCGCCCCGGAATGAGCCAGAAGACACCTCCCCCGGGGGATGATACCCCGCCAGCAGCCCAGACACTGACCGCCGAGCTGCAACGTAAGTCCTTTCACCTGGCCATGATCGCGGTCCCGGTGTGGGTGTACCTCATGCCGCCCACCCCGGCTCTCCTTGGCCTCATACTTGCTACTTTCATCACGGTCGCGGTCGATTTGCTGCGTTTGAGTGATCACCGGCTGAGGAGCTTCTTCCTCCGACTGTTTCGGTCGCTCATCCGGCCCCACGAGCAGGAGCACCTGCTCGGGTCCACGCACTACATGATCGCGGCGCTCTTGAGCGTCATCGTCTTCGATCACGAGGTGGCAATTGCGGCGCTCGCATTTCTGGTCCTTGGAGACGCCGCCGCGGCCATCATCGGAAAGCGATTTGGAAAGCCGCTCTACTGGGGCAAGAGCCCGCAGGGAAGTATCGCGTGCTTCGTTGTGTGCCTGGCGGTGGGAATTCCGCTGCTCGGCTCACTCTCGGTGGCGCTGATCGGGGCACTGGCCGCGACACTGGCAGAGGCGCTGCCATCGCCGCTGGACGACAATATGCGGGTGCCGATCTTCAGTGGGATCGTCATGCAGCTGGTGTTGAGACTTTTTCAGGGGTAGGCCATGTTTCTAAAACGACTGTTCGCTTTCATTCCGAAGGACGAGTTCTCGAAGGCGTTGAATATGTTCAACTCCGGCGAGCACCGCAAGGCGTTGGCCAAGTTCGAGGAACTGAGGACGCTGGCGGGCCCGGCGGGCGACGTCGATCGCGGCACGCTGGACCTGTACACCTGCGAGGCCCACGTGGCGTTGTCGCGCGAGTTCCTGGACGCGGAGGATCGGGATGCGGCCACCCGGGAGATGGAAACGGCCGTCAAGATCAAGCCCCAGTTTGCCGACCTGCACTACAAGCTCGGTGTTCTGTACGTGGATGCCGAGCGCCTCGCCGAGGCGGCAGCGTGCTTCCGGACCTCCCTCGGCATCAACAACAAGTTCTTTCGCGCCCGCATCAACCTGTCGTCGGTTCTCCGGCGGGCGGGCGACGCCGACGCCGCCATCCAGGAAGCGCAGGCGGCGCGTCATAGCTGCCCGAATTTCTACCGGGAGGCGCTGGACAGCCTGATTACGGCGTTGCGCACCGGTGACGAGGCGGACGTATCGCGCCTTTACAGCGAGATGATCGATGAACGCCCCAGCTCCGCCCAGATCAGCAAGGAACTGGCGGTGGAGGCCATTCAGAACGGAAACTCCGACGAAGCCATCCGCGAACTCAAGAAGGCGCTGGCGCTCAAGCCGGACTACCCGGATCTGCATAACTACCTGGGCATCGCCTACGGCAACAATGGGATGGTGGATGACGCGGTTCACGAATTCGAGATCGCGCTCAAGATAAACCCGTACTACGCGAAGGCACGGCTGAACCTGGCGTTGCTCTACTACGAGAACAATCGTTTCGACGAAGCGCAGGCGCAGCTTGACCAGGTATTGAGTGTTCAGCCCGAGAACCAGCTCGCGAACAATCTTCTGCGCGAGTTGAAGATGGTTTCGGGCGGAAAGACCGCCGAGTAGGCGCCCCCCAACCAACGCGAGAGTCGCAATGGAACAGAACGTAAAATTCATCGACTACTATGAGGTGCTCGGCGTATGGCCCACGGCCGACACCGAGGCGATCAAGAAGGCGTACTTCAAGCTCGCCAAGCTGCACCATCCCGACGTGGTGGGGGAGCAGAGTGCCGGCGACATTGACTTCAAGTTGATCAACGAGGCCTTCTCCATTCTCAACGATCCGCTCTCGCGCCGCGATTTCGACGAGCGTCTCAAGCGGCGCAAATCGACCACCGGATCGCCCACCGAGCGCCGGGAAGCGGACAAGCGTTCCGCGCAGCTCTCCTACGATCAGGCGCGTGCGGCCATGCGCCAGAATCGCTACGACAAGGCGGCGGTGCTGCTCAAGGCCGCCATCAAGTTCGACGACTCCAATCCGGCCTACTACAGCTGGTACGGTTTCTCGCTTGGCGTTCTGCGCACGCAGCTTCACGAGGCACGCGATGCCTGCAAGAAGGCACTGGAAATAGAGTTCTACAACGCCGACTACCACTCCAATCTCGGCTTCGTCTACATGCAGGCGGGGCTGACCAGCACCGCCATGGAGTGCTTCGACGAGGCCCTGAAGTGGGACCCGGATCATCCGATGGCGATGCGCTACCGCTCCGGCGGCCGAATCGGCGGTCCCAACGGCGAGAACGGCGGCAAGGGCAAGGGCGGGCTGTTCGGATTCCTGCGCCGTGCAACGGACCCACCCGCGAAGAAGAGCCCTGCCGGTGGAAAGCGCTCCAGCTCGGGCCGCCGCCGCTCCTGACCCGGTTTCTTTCGTTGACACCCGCCGAGGCGGGTGCCTACCCTCGCGACGCAGCGCGCTCCGGCGCGCCGCGAAGCCATGATACGACCCACGCTCTTCACACCTGCCTCCGGTGACGCGGCCGCGGGCTACTGCTATGCCGAACGGGCGCGTTTGGGCGGTGGCCTGTTCATGGTGCTGCAGGAACTGCCACCGCGCGCCGGGGCATCGCGGGATGGGTTCCTGCGCGCGGCCTACCGCTCCATCGTGGCGCGCTACCAGTCCGCGCAGCAGCCGGAGACCCCGGCCACGCTGCTGCGCGGCGTGGTGCTGGCACTGGACGACGCGGCTCGCCAGGTGGACACGCGGGTGGACGACTTTCGGGGCCTCGGCATCTACGTTCTGGTGATCGATGGCCGGCATGTCTTTCTGCTGTGCGGGCGCGATCTGCCCGCGCGGGTACGCACCGCCGGTGTGCTGCTTCCGGTGGCGGGGGGCACGGCGGGTGCGGAAGAACTGAGCATCGAAACCGCGCGCTCCCAGCACGATCTGTTTTCGCAATCACTGACCGATTCACTCGCCCTGTTCCGCTTCGACCTTGCGACGGCGCTGCAACCCGGCCTGGAGTTCTTCCTCGGCGGCCTCGCCGATGACGCGGCGGCCGTCATGGATGCGCTGGAGGTCGAGCGCGGCGCCGGGGGAAGGGTGATGCTGGAGCGCTCGTCGGGTGCGCTGCTGCACGTGGTGTGCGGCGTGGCGCCGGGACGCGAGGCGTCTGCGCATGCGGGAGCCGCCGTGGGCGCGCGTGGCGCGGCCATGCACCCGGCCGCGCGCCGGGCCGCACTGGCGCTTTCCGTCGTGGTGGTTCTGGTGGGCGGATACCTCGGGGTGCGTGCGGTGCGCGGCAGGCTTGCCGGCGACGGGACCGCGCGCGAGGCACGTGCCACACAGGAGCGAACGCATCCGCAGAACGTGCGCAACGAGCCGGAACCCGCGCCGGGCGATGCGCAACAGCTAGCCGCAGTCACCCGCGAGGAGACGCAGAGCACGCCGGCCCGCGGATTTGCCGAGGCGTGGCGCCAGACCTACCGCGAGGCCGTGACCTCGTCGCCGGCGGCGGCCGAGGGCGCGGTGGTTTTCGGCGCGCGCGACGGCAACGTCTATGCGCTGGAGCCCGCGACGGGCGCCACGCTGTGGACCCATCACGCCGCGGGTGGCGTGGGGGCGTCTCCCATGGTGACGGGGGACGCGGTGATCGTGTGTGATTACGCGGGCAACGTCTTCCGGCTTGCGCGCGGCGACGGCAAGCCGGTGTGGAAGCGGCAGCTCAAAGAGAAGATCGTAAGCACGCCGGTGGCGACTGCGGAGCGCGTCTTCGTGGGCACCGTGAAGGGCAACGTCTACGCGCTTTCGCGTGATACCGGGCGTGTTCTGTGGAAGTTCCGCACCCGCGGACAGATCCGGGGATCGCTGGCCGCGTCGCGGGGGCTGGTGCTGGTGCCGTCGCACGACGGCCGGCTGTACGCGATCGGCGAGAGCACCGGGGCGCGCGCCTGGGCGGTTTCACTGGGAGGGCCGGTGACGTCCTCGCCGGCCAGCGATGGCGAGCGCGTCTATGTCGGCACCGCCGGGGGAACCGTCGTGGCGCTCGACGTGGCCACAGGCGAGAAGCGCTGGTCCTATTCCACCGGTGCCGCGGTCAACGCATGGCTGCGGGTGGTGTCGGGGCGGGTATATGCGGGCAGCGGCGACCGTTCCCTCTATTGTATAGCGGCCGACGAAGGCGCGCTGGTCTGGAAGTACGCCACCTCGGGCGCGATCCTCTCGCGCCCCGGTGTCACCGACGACCAGGTGGTGGTGACGTCGTACGACGGGGCGATCTACTGCCTCGACGCCGGGACCGGCCGGCTGGAGGGCCGTTTCGACACCGACGAGGCGATCTTCTCATCGCCACTGGTGTTGGGTGGCCGGGTCTACTTCGGCAACAACGCGGGCCGCTTCTACGGGCTCGACCTGCCGCGCTAGTGCACGGCGCCCACCGCCGGGCACCTTGCGCTCCGCCCCCCCCATTTGCTACCTTGCATGGACTTCAAGCGAAAGGCCCATTGATCCCATGAAGCTGATCGAGAAACTGTTCAAGCCCAAGGCAACGCGCGACTTCAAGCGTCAGCAGCCCATTCTGGACGAGGTCAACCGCCGCGCGGAAGAGTACGCCGCGTTCACGCCGGAGCAGTTTCGCGCCAAGACGGACGAGTTCCGCGGGCGCATCGCCGCGGGGGAGACCACCGACGACCTCCTGCCGGAGGCCTTTGGTCTGGTGAAGGCGGCCTGCCGGGCCCTCATGGGTACCACCGCGGACGTGGTGGGAATTCCCACCACGTGGGAGATGGTGCCCTACGACGTGCAGATTGTCGGTGGCATCGTGCTCCACCAGGGCAAGATCGCGGAGATGGCCACCGGTGAGGGCAAGACGCTGGTGGCGACGTTTCCGCTGTACCTGAATTCGCTCACCGGCAAGGGTGTCCACCTCATTACCGTCAACGACTACCTCGCCCGCCGCGACTCCGAGTGGATGGGACGGGTGTTCGAGCATCTCGGCGTTTCGGTGGGCTGCGTGCAGGGCGACGTTCCCAACGATGAACGCAAGGCGTCCTACGCGAAGGACATCACCTACGGCACCAACAACGAGTTCGGTTTCGATTACCTGCGCGACAACATGAAGACACGCGCGGAAGATCGCGTACAGCGCGGCCACCACTACGCCATCGTGGACGAGGTGGACAGCGTCCTCATCGACGAAGCGCGCACGCCGCTCATCATCTCGGGGCCGGTGTCCCACAGCAAGTCGTCAGACCTGTTCGCCAAGCTCAAGCCCAAGGTGGAGCGGGTGGTGTCGCTGCAGGCGCGGCTCGCCAACGACCTGGTGTCGTTTGCCGAGAAGCACAAGGACGACGAGGACAAGGAAGAAGAGGTCGCGCGTGCGCTGCTCAAGGTGAAACGCGGCGCGCCCCGGAACACGCGTTTCATGAAGCTGGTGGGTGAGACCGGCATCGAGAAGATGATCCAGCGCATGGAAGTGGTGCTCATGCGCGACAAGGTGCTCACCGACCTGGACGAGGAGCTCTACTACGCCGTCGATGAGAAGGGGAGTTCGCTGAACCTGACCGACAAGGGGCGCGACGCGCTCTCGCCCGAGGATCGCGAGCAGTTCGTGCTGCCCGACCTGAGCGAGGAGATTGCATCCATCGACGAGGACGAGTCGCTCACACCCGCCGAACGGGTGCAGAAGAAGGATGAAGCCCACCGGCACTACGGCGAGCGTTCGGAGTCCATCCACAATTTCAGCCAGCTGCTGCGCGCGTACACGCTGTTCCAGAAGGACGTCGAGTACGTGGTGCAGGAAGGCCGCGTGATCATCGTCGACGAATTCACCGGCCGCCTCATGCCCGGGCGCCGCTTCTCGGAGGGCCTGCACCAGGCGCTGGAGGCCAAGGAGGGCGTGCGCATCGAGGGCGAGACACAGACCCTCGCCACCATCACCCTGCAGAACTACTTCCGCATGTACGAGAAGCTGGCCGGCATGACGGGCACCGCGGAAACCGAGGCCGAGGAACTGCACAAGATCTACAAGCTCGACGTGCAGGTGGTGCCGACCAACGAGCCGGTGCGCAGGGTCGACTACGAGGATCTCATCTACAAGACGCGGCGCGAGAAGTACAACGCTATCGTGGATGAGATCGTCCGCCTCCACGAGCAGAAGCTCCCGGTGCTGGTGGGCACCATCAGCGTGGAGGTGTCGGAGACGCTGTCACGCTTCCTCAAGCGTCGCGGCATCGCGCACAATGTCCTGAACGCGAAATACCACCAGCAGGAAGCGGAGATTGTCTCCAAGGCGGGCCGGGCGGGTGCGGTGACCATCGCCACCAACATGGCGGGCCGCGGCACGGACATCAAGCTGGAAGCGTCGGTGATGAAGTGCGACGAGTGCGGCATCGGCACCGGCAAGAAGGACTGGAAGACCAAGGACGGCGGCACGGTGGACACCAACGCCTGCGCGGCGGACGTCCCCTGCGGCCTGCACATCATCGGCACCGAGCGGCATGAGTCCCGCCGGATCGACCGGCAGCTGCGCGGACGCGCTGGACGCCAGGGCGACCCCGGCGCGTCGGTATTCTACATCTCCCTCGAGGACGACCTCATGCGCTTGTTCCGGCCGGAGCGCATCGCCGGCGTGATGGATCGCCTGGGCCTGCAGGAGGGCGAGGTGATAACCCACTCGCTGGTCACCAAGAGCATCGCCCGCTCACAGAAGCGGGTGGAGGGCTACAACTTCGAGATCCGCAAGCGTCTCATCGATTATGACGACGTGATGAACAAGCAGCGCGAGGTGATCTATGGTCGCCGCAACGAGGTGATCGACGCGCCCGATCTGCGCCCGATCATCGAAACCATCGTAGACGACTTCGTGGAAAGCGCCATGGCCACCACCATCAACGCCAGCGAGTTGCCGGAGAACCAGCGCCGGGGCGACTTCCTCGCCCAGATGGAGAGCATTTTCCTGCACCCCTTCCCGGCGGAGGAGGCGGAGGGATCGCTCGACGACCTGCGCGAAGCGGTGGGCGCGAAGGCGCGCGAGGCGCTGCGCGCGCGCGAGGACTTCCTGTCGCGCCAGTTGAACAATCCGGAGCTGGTCCGGGAGTTCGAGAAGTTCGTGCTCCTGCAGGTCATGGATGAGAAGTGGATGGATCACCTGCACGAGCTGGATTCGCTCAAGGAGGGAATCCACTACCGGGCCTACGCGCAGAAGGACCCGCTGGTCGAGTACAAGCGCGAGGCCTTCGGGCTGTTCGCGGACCTCAACGAGCGCATCGATCGCGATGCGCTCCACGCCATCTTCCACGCCCGCATCGCCGCCGCGCCGCGACAGGTGGCCGACCTCAGCCGCGCGCGAGCCGTCCACCAGGAGGCCGCCCCCATCGGGGCCGCGCAACCGGCGCCGGCTGCATCGGTCTCCGGCGGTCCCGCACCCATCTCCGGACCGGTTCCGGGGCCCCTCGGGGGACCCATGGGTGCCACGGAAGCCACCAGCCGGGTGCTCCAGGATCGACCGACCGGAAAACCGGTGGTCCGCGGAGAGGAGAAGGTGGGGCGCAACGACCCGTGCCCCTGCGGGAGCGGGAAGAAGTATAAAAAGTGCCATGGGGCAAGCACTTAGACGATTCGCCTTACCTTCTTTCCAGCCATCTATCCACAATTGGTGTTGCCGCCCGGCAGGGGCTGGTATATGTTTCGGGCCCGTTTGGCGGCGAGCACGGGACTTGCTGAAGGCGGTTCCCGGAGGGAAAACCGATGTGGACACGGCTCATGGACCTTGTGGTGCTCGTGGCGGAGATCAGCCGGAGCGCCGACCGCAGCAGCGTCGAGCTCGACAAGGAGTTGTTGAGCCGGGGCTACTCAACAGATGAGATCGAGCATGCGGTTTTCTGGTTCTCGTCGCGGCCCGGCCAGGGCGGCGTGGAGCGCCTGCGTACCGGGTCGTTCCGCGTGCTGAGCGATTTCGAGCGCATGAGCTTGAGCACCGGCGCCTTCGATTATATGTTCCGCCTGCTCAACCTCGGGATCATCGACGGGCGGCAGTTCGAGACCATCGTGGCCCGTGCCATCCCGGTGGGGACGGAGAAGGTCGAGGTGGAGGACGTGAAGGAGATCGCCTGCGCGGTCATTTTCGACCGTGACGCGGGTGACGCCGACGAAGACGTGTTTGACCATTTCGATGCCGGCGGGGCCCCGGTTTGACGGGGCGGGACCGCCGACAGAATCTTTTTTGACAACGCAAGACTCCCATCTTGCGATTCGTGTTTTTGGGAACAACATATGCCGAACAACGCACTGGTAATCGTCGAGTCGCCCGCCAAGGCGAACACCATCAAGAAGTTCCTCGGTAAGGGCTACAAAGTGGTGGCCTCGGTGGGACACGTGATGGACCTGCCCACCAACCGGCTCGGGGTGGACCTCGACGACGGATTCGCGCCCGAGTATGTGGTTTCACGGGGCAAGAAGAAGGTCCTCGACCAGATCAAGAAGGACGCCAAGACGGCCGACCTTGTCTACCTGGCGCTCGACCTTGATCGCGAGGGCGAGGCCATCGCGTGGCACATCCGCGAGTACATCGCTCCGGTGCAGAAGAACGTCAAACGCATCATCTTCAACGAGATCACCAAGGCGGCCATCCAGGGGGCCATCAAAAACCCCATGGAAGTGGACATGCAGAAGGTGGATGCGCAGCAGGCGCGGCGCATCCTGGACCGCCTGGTGGGCTACAAGATCAGCCCGGTGCTGTGGCAGATCTTCTACTACGGACTCTCGGCGGGGCGCGTGCAGACGGTGGGGCTGCGGCTGGTGTGTGAACGCGAGAATGAGATCGAGGCGTTCGTTGCGGTGGAGTACTGGACCGTCGAGGGCCTGCTCGGCGCGGCCAACGGCGAACTGCCGGTCAAGCTCATCGAGAAGAAGGGCAAGAAGGTCGACCTGAAGACGAAGGAAGAGACCGACGCGGTGGTGGCCGACCTGCGCAAGGCGTCGTACCAGGTGACCTCCGTGGAACGCAAGGAGCGCAAGCGCAACCCCCAGCCGCCGTACATCACCAGTACCATGCAGCGCGACGCCGCACGCCGCCTGCGCTTTTCCGCCAAGAAGATCATGATGCTGGCGCAGCAACTCTACGAGGGTGTCGACGTCGGCAACGGCGACCGCGTGGGTCTCATTACCTACATGCGTACCGATTCGGTGCGTGTGTCGGATCAGGCGCTGGGTACGGCGCGGGATTACATCGCGAGCACCTTCGGCTCTGAGTATCACCCGGACAAGCCACGCGTGCACAAGACCAGCACCAAGGCCCAGGACGCGCACGAAGCCATTCGCCCCTCGGACGTGACGCGCACCCCCGAGTCGCTCAAGGGGACCATGGCCAAGGATCTGCACGCGCTCTACGAGCTGATCTGGCGGCGCTTCGTGGCCTCGCAGATGGAGAGCGCGCGCTACGACACCACCGAAGTGATGGTGAAGGCCGGCGACTACACCCTCAAGGCCAACGGGCGCGTGATGACGTTCCCCGGTTTCCTCTCCGTCTACGAGGAGCAGTTGCAGGAAGAGGGGGGCGAACTGCCCGCGGTGAGCGAGGGCGAGAAGCTGGAACTGAAGAACATCGACGGCACCCAGCACTTCACCGAGCCGCCGCCGCGCTACACCGAGGCCACGCTCATCAAGGATCTCGAGGACAAGGGTATCGGCCGGCCCAGCACCTACGCGAACATCGTGTCCATCATCCAGGACCGCGAGTACGTGGAGAAGCAGGAGGGGCGACTCAGTCCCACCACCCTGGGCCGCCAGGTGTGGAAGACGCTGGAACGCTTCTTCCCGGAGGTGTTCGACACCTCGTTCACCGCGCAGATGGAGCAGGAGCTCGACCGGGTGGAAGGCGGGGAGTTCGCATGGCAGGCGGTGGTGAAGGATTTCTACGGACCCTTCAAGGAATCGCTCGACCATATCGACGAGAAGAAGGCGCTCCTGAAGAGCGACCTGCAGGAGGAGACCGACGTAAAGTGCGAGAAGTGCGGCCGCAACCTCATCAAGAAGTGGGGCCGCAACGGTCAGTTCCTCGCCTGTCCCGCGTACCCGGAGTGCAAGTTTTCGCGCCCGCTCACCGAGCAGATGCCGAGCGTGCACATCGAGGGCAAGTGTCCCAAGTGCGGTTCGGACCTGGTGGCGAAGACCGGGCGCTACGGCCGCTTCGCCGCCTGCTCGCGCTACCCGGAGTGCAAGCACACCGAGGCGTTCCCCATCGGGATGAACTGCCCGCGCGAGGGCTGCAAGGGCAAGGTGGTCGAGAAGGTCACCAAGCGCATGAAGGTATTCTACGGGTGCAGCGCGTACCCGGAATGCGATTGGGCCAGCTGGGACAAGCCGGCCGAGGAAGAGTGCCCGTCGTGCGGAAACCCCTACCTGGTGCACAAGTCGTCCAAGTCCCGCGGCGAGTTCCTCCGCTGCCCCAAGTGCAAGGAAGAGTTCGCGGGCGAGTAGCCGGAGCCCGCGTGCGCCGTCCATGAAGGAAGTGACCATCGTCGGCGGCGGGCTGGCGGGTTGCGAGGCCGCCTGGCAACTGGCCGATCGCGGTGTTCCGGTACGCCTGTTCGAGATGCGCCCGCAGACCCCGACCGGCGCCCACAAGACGGATCGCCTGGCCGAGATCGTCTGCTCGAACTCCTTCAAGTCCACCCTCATCGACACCGCCTCCGGTCTGCTCAAGGCGGAGATGGACATCCTCGGATGCAGGCTGCTGGGTGTCGCGCGCGAGAGCGCGGTGCCGGCGGGGCACGCGCTGGGTATCGACCGCGATCTGTTTGCCGCCGGCGTTACCCGGGCCATCGAAGATCACCCCGGCATCCGCGTGGAACGTTCCCGCGTGGACACGCTGGAATTGCCGCGCCCGGCCATCATCGCCACCGGTCCTCTGACCGGTGAAGCCCTGTCCGGCGCGCTGCAGACCCACTGCACGAGCGAGCATCTCTATTTCTACGACGCCATCGCACCGTCGCTGGATGGCGACAGCATCGACCCAGGCGCGGGGTACTGGGCCAGCCGCTACGGGAAGGGCGAGGCCGACTATCTCAACATCCCCTTCGACCGCGAGCAGTACACGCGTCTTGTGGAGTTCATCCGCGGCGCCGAGTACGCCCAGTCGCATGAGTTCGAGGAAGAGAAGTACTTCGAGGCCTGCCTGCCCATCGAAGTGCTGGTGCGGCGCGGCGACGATACGCTCCGCTTCGGACCCATGAAGCCGCGCGGACTGCCCGATCCGCGCACGGGACGCGATCCCTGCGCGGTGCTGCAACTGCGCCGCGAGAGCCGCGCGGGAAGCCTGCTCGGGATGGTGGGCTTCCAGACGCGAATGACCTGGGCGAGCCAGAAAGAGATGATCCGTATGATGCCCGGCTTTGCGGATGTGTCCGTGCTGCGTTTCGGGACCATTCACCGCAACATATTTCTGAACATCCCCCGGCTGTGCCAGCCGTACCTTCGCGACCGGCGCCTCGGCGATGTCTACTACGCGGGGCAGATCTGCGGTGTGGAGGGGTACGTGGAGTCCATCGCGAGCGCAATCGTGGTGGCGCTGTCCATCGTGGCCGGGCAGCACGGGCGGCGCATGCCGCCGTTGCCGCCGGAGACGATGCTGGCCTCGCTGATGTCCTACGTGCACACGCCCACCAGTCAGTTCCAGCCCATGAACGCCAACTTCGGCATCGTTCCGCCGCTCGCAGTGCGGCCGCGGAGCCGCACGGCGCGCAACGAGGCGGTGGCGCAGCGGGCGCTGGCCTCGCTACGGGACTATCGCGCGGGGCACGCCTGGCTCTTCGCGTGACGCCGGGGCCGGTGCCCGGCGGCGGCAGCAGCGGGGAGACCTTGGAGATTTCGCTTATCCGCTTCTAAGTTGTTTGGCTATATTGGAGTCCGGTCGGCCCCGCGGGGTGCGGCCGGAACACCATGCTGCTCGCCGCCGCCATCGAACGCTTCCGTGTCCACCTGGAGCACGAGCGTGGGCTCTCCCCGCGCACGGTGGAGGCGTACGCCAGCGATCTGGCCCGCATGGCGGCGTTTCTCAGCCGGCGGGCCGGAAGCAGCGGGACGGTGGACGCAATCACCACCGCGGACCTGCGCGCCTTTCTGGCGGGAGAAGTGGGACGCGGCATGGCGAGCCGCTCCATGATGCGGCGGGTGGCGGCCATCCGCGCGTTGTTCCGGTATCTGCACGAGCGCGATGAGATCACGAACGATCCCACCCTGCACCTGGCGCAGCGTGCCGCGCGGCGTTCGGTCCCCACCATCGTCAGCGAAGAACGGCTGCGCGACATGATGGATCTGCCCGACGTGTCGTCACCGGCCGGCCTGCGGGACCGTGCCGTGCTCGAGTTTCTCTACGGGACGGGCGTGCGCCTGCGCGAACTGGTCACGCTGGACGTGGGGGACTTTCTGCCGCTGGGGGAGCGGGTGATTGTGAAGGGAAAGGGTGCAAAGTCCCGCGTGGTCCCGTTCGTGGGGCGGGCGCGCGAGGCGCTGCTGGCGTACTGGTGCGACCGGTTTGCGCTGACCGCAGCGACCGACTGGAAGCTGCGGGCGGTTTCCCGCCAGCCCGCCTTCGCGGGGCGCGGCGGGGCGCGTGTGAGTCCGCGGACCGTACAGCGCATCGTCGCGCGCCACCTCCGCCTGGTGGCATCGGTCGCCAAGGCGTCGCCGCACGCGCTGCGCCACGCCTTCGCCACCCACATGCTCGACCACGGCGCCGACCTGCGCAGCGTGCAGGAACTGCTGGGTCACGCGAGTCTCTCCACCACGCAGATCTACACCCACGTTTCCGTTGAGCACCTCAAGCGCGTCCATCGCAAGGCGCACCCCCGCGCATGACCGGCCGCGAGTCCAGAAGCAATCTCCCGGCTCCGCCGCGCCGCAGGGCGTGGCGCGCGGGCGTGTTTGCGGCCGCGATGATCGCCGGCGCGCTGGCCTGTGCGGTGCAGGTACCACCCTCGGGAGGGCCCGAGGACACCAACCCGCCCCGTGTGGCGGGGACGGTCCCCGCGAGAGATTCGACCGGCGTGGCGGTGAACAGCCCCATCGCCATCACCTTCAGCGACGACATGACCCGCGCGCGCGTGGAACGCTCCGTGCTCGTGCAGCCGCCCGTCAGCTTCGAGCGGGTACGCTGGGACGGCCGCACACTCATCATCCAGACCGGCGATATGCAGCGCGACACCACCTACGTGGTGCGTGTGAAACCCGGGTACCGCGATAATCACAACGTGCCCGCCAAGGCGCAATTCGAGTTTGCCTTCGCGACCGGGGCCTCGCTGGACACGGCACGCGTGGAGGGCGTTGTGTACTTCAAGCACGAGCCCTCCGGACGCGCGCTGGTGCGTTGCTTCCGGCTGCCGCGGGAAGAAGACTTCGACCCGGTGGCGGCGCGCCCCGACCGCGAGTCGCCTACTGCCAAGGACGGCACCTATCGGCTTCGCTACCTGCCGGACAACGACGCGCGCTTCCTGGTGCTCGCGTTCATCGACGTCAACGGCAATGGCGCGCTCGATCCGCCCGGCGAACCGATGGTGGTATACCCCGACACCGTGTTTCTCACCGCTGCGGTACCGGTGGTGCAGGGGCTTGATCTGACCATCATAGACCCCAACGAGCCCGCGCAGGTGAGCGGACTGGTGAGCAACGAAACCGGAATCGACAGCGTGCTGGCGTCGGTGGTGCTGGAGCCGGTGGCGGACAGCACCCTGGCGCGCGTGTACACGTTGTGCAACGAGGCGGGCGCGTTTGAATTCAGCCGTGTGCGGGCGGGGGAGTACCTCCTGCGCGCGTTTTTGGACCTGCGGGCGGACAGCCTGTGCGGGGCCTACGATTGTCCCGACAGCGCGTTGACGGCCTGCATGGAACCCTGCAGCGAGGCGCCGGACACGTTGCGCCTGGAGCCGGGGGCGACGGTGAAGGTGCCACCGCTGGCGCTGCGCAGAAAGGAGTCTCCATGAAACTCGGATTCATGAAGATGAACGGATCCGGAAACGACTTTGTAATCATCGATAACAGCAAGCGCGAGGTTGCGCTGGACGGCAGCCAGATTGCACGCTTGTGCGACCGTCGTGTTGGTATCGGCGCGGACGGATTCATCATGATCGAGCCCGAGGAGGGGTTCGACTTCTTCATGCGCTTCCACAACTCCGACGGCAGCCCGGCGGAGATGTGCGGCAACGGTGCCTGCTGTGCCGCCCACTTCGCGGCCGCCATCGGCCGTGGCCAACCCGCGCCTGAGGGGGGCATGCTGGTGCGATTCCTCACCGGTTCGGGAGCGGCGCGCGCGCGCGTACAGGGCGACCGCGTGACCATCGAGCTGATGGACGCCGAGGGAATGCGCCTGTCGGTCCCGGTGCAGGTTGCGCCGCCGGAATGCGAGGTGCATTTTATGACGGTGGGCACCCGCCACGTACTGGTGCCCGTGCCCGACGCGGGCGCCATGCCCTCCGAGGACGTGGTGCGCTGGGGACGCGCGTTGCGCAACGACCCCGCGTTCGCCCCCCAGGGCGCCAACGTGAATTTCATGTCGGTGGGCCGGGATGGACGAATCGTGCTGCGCACCTATGAAAAGGGCGTGGAGGCCGAGACTCTCGCCTGTGGAACCGGGTCGATTGCCGCTGCCGTGTGGTACGGGCACCTGGGGCTGATGCGCAGCCCGGTGCGGATACTGCAGCGCAGCGGCGACGAACTGCGCGCGTCGTTCGAATTGACGCGGCACGGCGCGTGCAACGTCGTCCTGGACGCCCCGGTCGCGGTCAACTTTGTGGGAATCACGGACGTCTGACAGGAATTGATGCGAAGAAAGCGGCTCGTCACCTTCTTGCTGGCGGCGGCGGTGCTGGGTTGTGCCGCGGCGGCGCGGGCGCAATACCCCTTCGGGAAGAACAAGGTCATCTATCACGGGCGCGACTGGCGCGTGCTCGAGACGACGCACGTGGACATATACCACTACGCGCCGGACTCCACCCTCATCCTGTATCTCACCCCCCTGGTGGAGCAGACCTATCGCGAGTTCAGCGAGACGTTCCAGGTGGACTTCGACCATCGCCTTCCCTTCGTCTTCTACGCCACGCACTACGATTTTCAGGAGACCAACATCCTGCCCTCACTGATTTCGGAGTACACCGGCGGCTTCACTGACCTCATGAAGGGCCGCGTGGCGGTTCCCTTCAACGGCTCATACGCCGCCCTGCGCCACGTGGTGCGCCACGAAATGGTGCACGCCTTCATGCTGGAGAAACTCAAGCAGTCCATGCACGACCGCGGCAAGTACACCTACGGGGCGCCGCCGCTGTGGCTGGTGGAGGGGATGGCGGAGCACTACGCCAACAAACCCCAGAACACCCAGGGCAACATGTTCGTGCGCGATGCGTTGTTGAACGGCCGCCTGTACGACCTCGACCAGATATGGCGCATCCAGGGCTCTTACATGATGTACAAGCAGGGTGAGGCGGTGGTCGATTACATCGCCACCAACTTCGGCGAGGAGGCGGTGGTCCAGATACTGGAAAACTGGTGGACCTCGTCGGAGTTCACGCTGGTCCTCAAGAACACGCTGAACATGGACCTGTTCGAACTGAACGACGCCTTCCTGCGCTACGCCAAACGCCGCTACTACCCGTCGGTGCTGAAGTTTGATTTCGCCGCGGCGGAGGGGGAACGGCTCACGCCGCCGCGCACGTTCCACAGCCGCTCGGCGGCGGCGGTTGAACCCGACGGCGTGACCACCATCTATTCGCTGTCGGCGCGCGACGGCAGGGTGGTGCTCAGCGCGGGGCGTGGCAGCCAGCGTGAGGGCTGGCAGGAAAAGGTGATGGCGGCCGGGGGGCGTTCGGGAGACATGGAGTCCATCCCCGCCTTTCGCAGCAAGATCGAGGCGCACGGTGACACGTTGCTGTTCGTGTCCAAGAGCAACCAGCGCGACGTCATCTATCTGTGGAGTGCCTCGCGCGGAAGGAAGATCGATGCCTTCCAGTTCGCTGGGCTGGCGCTCATCCAGTCCCCGACTCTGTCCGGAGACGGCAAGCGCATCGTGTTCAGCGCCATTGACACGCGCGGACTCATGGACCTGTTCCTCGTCCACCTCGACGACCGCCGCCTGGAGCGCCTCACCGAAGACGGTTTCAGCGAGGACGAACCGGACTATCACCCGTCCGAGGACCGCATCCTGTTTGTTTCGGACCGCGCCGCCGGTGACAACCGGGACCGCACCCACATCTACCAGATGGATCTCACCACCCGGGAGATCAGCCCGGTGGAAGGCGGGCCCTTTGCGGACACGAACCCCGAGTGGGCACCCAACGGCAGGGACTTCCTGTTCACCTCCGACCGCGAGGGCACACCCAATGTGTACCTCCACCGCGGCGATCGCGTGCTGCGTCAGACCGGTGTCGTCACCGGGGTGAGTTCGCCGTCCTTCCTGCCGGGCGGCGAGGAGTTCCTGGCCACCGTGTACGAGGCCGGGGAGTTCCAGCTCTACCGCTTCCCGCTGCGCAACGGGCGGACCGTGGTGTTCGACCCAACGCCGCCCGACACCACGCTGATCCCGTGGTCACGATACCTGGCCTCCGAGGAGGAGTTTGTAACCAAGCCGTACGAAACGAAGTTCAGCGTGGATTTCGTAGGCGCCGGGGTCGCCATCGACCCGCAGGCGGGCGATGTGGGCAACGGCGGCCAACTGGTGATGACCGACGTGCTGGGCAATCACCAGATCTCGTTTGTGTTCGGCACCACCACCCAGGACTTTGGCAATTTTTGGAAGGACTTCAACGCCGCCGCGTCCTACATCAACCTGTCGCACCGGATGAACTACTCGTTGAGCGTCTTCCACCTCAACAGCTACGGCATCGAGCCCATCCTGTCGCAGCGGGAGCGGCGGGCGGGCGGGGCACTGGGGTTGAGTTATCCGCTGAATCGGTTCGAGCGGGTGGACGGGTCGGTGGTGTTGCGCTGGATCGAACAGGGCGACGCCTTCTCGTTCCTGGGCGGCTTTCAGGAGAGCCTCACCGGGTCGTTGTTCACGAGCTACGTGCGCGACAACACGCTGTGGACCATCGGCGGGCCCCTGCTGGGCTGGCGTTACTACGTCACCGGGGGCTACACCGCGGACTTCCTGGGGCGCGGATTCGACAGTACGCTCCTGCAACTGGACGTACGCAAGTACATCAAGTTGTCATCGCGGGTCGTGTTTGCCACCCGGTACGTTACGCGCAACATGTGGGGCGGCGACAACCAGGTGTTCTACCTGGGTGGACCCTGGACCCTGCGCGGCTATGACTACCGCCAGTTCTTCGGCCGCACCACGCACCTGATCAACACGGAGGTCCGTTTCCCGCTGCTGGATGGCCTGAATATCGTGCTTCCCTTCGGCCCCATCGAATTCCCCATGTTCCGCGGGGCGCTGTTTCTCGACGCCGGCCGCGTGGACCGAAACGACTACCCGGTCTTCGATACCGACTGGCTGGGGTCGCTGGGAACGGGTGTGGAGCTGAACCTGGGATACGCACCCGTCATCCGGGTTAACTTTACATGGAAGACCGATTTCGATAAGATATACGGCGATACCGGGTTCGAGCTGTTCATTGGATACAACTACTAGTTCCGGCCGGCGTGTCCGTCGGCTGTTTCGTTTTCAAGAATCGGAGAGTCATGCGCTGGTCGAAGTCCTATCTGCCCACCTACAAGGAAGTGCCCCGCGACGCCGAGATTCCCAGCCACCGGCTGATGCTGCGAGCGGGCATGATCCGCATGCTCACCTCCGGCGTGTACTCGTTCCTGCCCGCCGGGCTTCGTGTCCTGCGCAAGATCGAGACCATCGTGCGCGAGGAGATGGATCGCACCGGCGCGCAGGAGGTGCAGATGCCCATCCTGCACCCCGGCGAGCTATACGAGGAAACCGGCCGGCTGGCCAATTTCGGCGACCTGCTCTTCAAGCTGCGCGATCGCAAGGAGCGCTTCTTCGCACTGGGTCCGACGCACGAAGAGGTGGTCACCGACATCGCGCGCGCTGAGATGAAGAGCTACCGGCAGCTGCCGCAGTGCCTGTATCAGATCCTGGTGAAGTTTCGCGACGAGTTCCGGCCCCGCTTCGGGGTGATGCGGGCGCGCGAATTCATGATGAAGGACGCGTACAGCTTTCATGCCTCCGCGGAGTCGCTGCAGGAGACCTACGACGCCATGGCAGAGGCCTACCGGCGCATCCTGCAGCGCTGCGGCCTGGAGGCGGTGATGGTGCAGGCGGAGTCGGGTGCGATCGGCGGCGACGTGAACCACGAGTTCATCGTTCTTGCGGACCAGGGCGAGAGCGTCATGTTCCGCTGTCCCTCGTGCGGATACGCGGCCAACGACGAGCGCGCGGAGAGCGCGGGCCCGGCGCAGCGCGAGCGGGAGCCGTCGGCGGGCGCGACAGAACACGCCACGCCGGGCAAGCACACGGTGGACGAGGTGAGCCTCATGTTCGGGGTGTCACCCATGCGCCTGGTCAAGACACTCCTGTTCAAGAGTGGCGAGCGCTTCGTGGCCGCGCTGATCCCCGGCGAACGCGAGCTCAACGAGGTCAAGTTCGCCCGGGCGCTGGGTGACCCGGAGGCGCGCCTGCTCAACGACGAAGAGATTCTGGAGCTCACCGGGGCACCGGTGGGATTCGCGGGCCCGGTGGGGTTGCCGGGAACGGTTGAGATCGTCGCCGATACGCTGCTGGATGCGTACGACGGGATGGTGGTGGGTGCGAACAAGGCCGACGCGCACCTGCGCGGCGTCAAGATGGGGCGCGACTTCAAACCCGCCCGTACCGCCGCCATCGCGATGGCCGCGGCGGGCGATCGTTGTGTGCAGTGCAACGATGGCGAACTCGTGCTGCAGCGCGGGGTCGAGATCGGCCACATCTTCAAGCTCGACGTGAAGTACAGCAAGGCCATGAAGGCCACCTACCTCGACCGCGACGGCACCGACAAGTTTTTCATCATGGGTTGCTATGGATTCGGCGTTTCGCGCGCGGTCGCGGCCGCCATCGAGCAGCACCACGACGAGAAGGGCATCCGCTGGCCGAAGGCGCTCGCGCCGTACCACGTCATCGTAACCCCCCTCAACCTGTCGGACGCGGGCACCGTCACGGCGATGGAGACGGTCTATGCGGACCTTGCCGCGGCCGGCTACGACGTCCTCCTAGACGACCGCGATCTGCGCCCGGGACCGAAGTTCAAGGATGCGGAACTGGTGGGGGTGCCGCTGCGGGTGACGCTGGGAGAGCGAAACCTCAAGGACGGGAACGCGGAGGTCTACTATCGCCTGGAAGACCGGAACGAGATCGTACCGCTGGGCAACGTCGTCGAGGTGGTGCGGGGCTATTACGCCGGCTGACGCCGGGGTAGTGTTCGCGCGGGCGGCGGGCAAAAAAAATCGGCGCCTCCGTGTGGAGGCGCCGAAGCGTTTTCAGGCCCGGGATGGCCGGGCCGTACCCCGCTAGGCCGAGGCGGCCGAGGGCGAGAGACGCGACTTGAGCCGCGCGGCGCGGTTCTTGGAGATGATCCCGCGCTTTACGGCCCGGTCGAGCAGCGACTGCAGCGAGGCATACTCACCCGCACGCTGCGTGATGTCCAGTTCCCGGTACTTGCGGACCGAGGTGCGCAGGTTGCCGCGTGCGGCGCGGTTGCGCTCGTTGCGCCTGACGTCCTGCTTGAGCCGTTTCTCGCACGATTTATGTTGTGGCATTCGAAAGTCCTCCTGGAGAATAACCGCGGAACCATAACAAGTTGCAGGACAGACGTCAAGTGCCATGAAGCTGACTCTCGACGGGGCGGTGGACTCCTTCCTCGACTACCTGGTGATCGAGAAGGGGCTCGCGCCCAACACCATCAGAGCCTATGCCCGCGACCTGCGGGCCTATCACGAGACCCTGGAGGGCCTCGGGATCGATGTCCCCGAGCGCCTCACCCGTGACGCGCTCGAGATCCACGCCATCCGGCTGTCCCGGCGCGGCCTGACGCCTGCTTCGCGGGCCCGGATGCTCTCCACGCTGCGGCATTTCCACCGTTTCCTGGCCCGGGAGGGGAGCGGCCCGGAGGGTGTGGGGGACCGCGTGAGCCGCCCGAAGCTTCCCCGGCGGCTGCCCGCGGTGCTGACCATCCAGCAGGTCGAGGTGCTGCTGGAGCAGCCGGACGGCACCCCGCTGGGCCTGCGCGACCGTGCCATGCTGGAAATGGCGTACGGGGCCGGGTTGCGGGTGAGCGAGCTGTGCGGGCTGGGGCTGGATTCCATTGTTGATGCCCAGCAGGTGGTGATGGTGACGGGCAAGGGAGGCAAGCAGCGTGTGGTGCCGTACGGCCGCGCGGCGGCGAAGGCCCTCACCCGCTATCTGGCCGCGGGCAGGCCGTTTCTCGCCTCCGGGCGGGTGACGCCGCACGTGTTCCTCAACGCCCGCGGGGGACCGCTGTCGCGCGTAGGGTTCTTCAAGCGTCTCAAGCAACACGCGGCCGCCGCCGGGATCGAGCGCCGGGTGAGCCCGCACGTGCTGCGGCACTCGTTTGCCACTCACCTGCTGGAGGGGGGTGCCGACCTGCGCCTCGTGCAGGAGTTGCTGGGTCACGCCGACATCTCCACCACGCAGATATACACCAACATCGACACGCGCCACATCCTCGAGGCGCACCGGGCCTTTCATCCGCGCGCGCGCTGAGCGGACTGTTCGCGCCCGACAATACCGGATACTGGCATTGACACCCGCCGAAACGGGCGAATAGAATGCCGCAAACCCCGGATTGCACCGTAACTTTGGCCATTGGTGGAGTCTCTTCGTGACCCCCGAGCAGAAGATCATCCTGAGTGGAAACCGCCCCACGGGCCGGCTGCATCTCGGCAACTACACCGGGGCGCTCGAGAACTGGGTGGCCCTGCAGGAGGAGTACCGCTGTTACTTCATGGTGGCGGACTGGCACGTGCTCACCACCGACTACGAGCACACCGGCGCCATCGCCGGCAACACGCGTGAGATGGTGCTGGACTGGATCAGCGCCGGGATCGATCCGGAACGCTCCACCGTGTTCGTCCAGTCGCATGTCAAGGAGCACGCGGAGTTGTACCTGTTGCTGGCCATGCTGATCAGCACCGCCCGCCTGGAGCGCAACCCCACGCTCAAGGAGCAGGTGCGGGATCTGGACATGGACGAGGGGGAGGGCGTTACCTACGGCCATCTGGGCTACCCGGTGTTGCAGGCGTCGGACATCCTCATGTACCGGGCCCACGTGGTGCCGGTGGGCGAGGACCAGCTGCCGCACATCGAGATCACGCGCGAGCTGGCGCGGAAGTTCAACCGCCTGTACGGCGAGGTCTTTCCGGTGCCGGACGGAAAGCTCACCAAATTTGCGCGCTTTCCCGGCCTGGATGGCCGGCGCATGAGCAAGTCGCTCGGTAATACCATCGAACTGGCGGACTCGCGCGAGGACATCCTCACCAAGATCAAGACGGCCTTTACCGATCCGGAACGAAAACGGCGCTCGGATCCCGGCCGCCCCGAGGTGTGTCTCATCTATACTTACTGGCAGAAGTTCGCGCCGCAGCGCGCCGCCGAGGTTTACGAGGGTTGCACCACGGCCAAACTCGGCTGTGTGGACTGCAAGCGAATGGTGGGTGAGGCCATCGCGGACCATCTGGCACCGCTGCGCGAGAAGCGCGCGGCGCTGGAGGCGCGCCCCGGCGCGGTGGAGGAAGTCATTCGCGATGGTGACGGGCGCGCGCGCAGCGCGGCGATTGCCACCATGGAGAAGGTCCGGGAGGGGATACACATTGGCTGAAGCGAAACCGGTGCAGTACACCACCGAGCTCGAGGGACTGCGCGCGCCCCTGGGCGTGATCCTGTATCTGATCCGCCGCGACAACCTCGACATCTACGACATTCCCATCGCCCGCATCACGCGTGAGTACCTCGACTATCTCAACATGATAGAGGGCACGCAGATCGAGCTGGCCGGCGAGTTCTTCGTGCTCGCCGCAACCCTCATGCGCATCAAGGCGCAGATGCTGCTGCGGCGCGACGACGACACCGATGAGGACCCGCGCCAGGAACTGGTGCAGAGCCTGCTCGAATACAAGAAGATGGTGGAGGCGGCGCGTACCTTCCGGGAGATCGAGGAACACCGGGCGAGCATCTTCACGCGCCCCGTGTCGGCGGAAGAGAAGGAATCCACCGTGGAGCCGGTGATCGACCTGAGCCTGTTCCAGTTGATGCGCGCGTTCCAGGACGTCATGACGCAGTTCGAAGGCGCCGACGTTCGAGAGGTGGAGCTCGAGCAGTTCACCATCGAGGAGAAGATTGCGGGGGTCGAGGAGGCGCTCGCGGCGCGTGAACCGGTTTTGTTCGCGGATCTGTTCGCGGGCAGCCGCACCCGTCTCGAGGTGATCGTGACGTTCATGGCGATGCTCGAACTGCTCAAGCACGGCCACGCGCGAGTGCAGCAGGATGCGTCCTTCGGGTCCATCTGGATCTACAAGGGGGCGAACTTCGGGCGCCCGATGGGGGAAGTGAGCGATTGGAGCGCGGAGGCCGCCGAACCGGTCGAGGTTGCGGTGGCGTCGCCGACGGAGACACCGGACGGCGTGTTTGCGCAGGAAGAAGAAAGAGCGACGGCGCCCGAGCCCGAAGGCGGCCCCGTCCCCGAGAACAACGACCTGGAGCCAGACCATGGAGAATCCGAACCTCGATAACATCGTTCTCGCGCTCCTGTTCGCGTCGGACGAGCCGCTTTCCGCCCGCAAGATCGCTGCGCTGGTGGAGGATGTGACCGTCGCCGATGTGAAGCAGGCCATCGACGCGTGGAACCAGCGGGCGGACGCGGAGGCGTGGAGTATCGCCATCGAGCAGGTCGCCGGGGGCTACCGCCTGGCGACGCGAGCCGAATACGCTCCCTACGTGAGCCGGCTGTATTCCGGACGGCGCAAGCTGCGCCTGTCGCGCGCGGGGCTCGAGACGCTCGCGATCGTGGCCTACAAGCAGCCGGTGACGCGCGCGGAGATCGAATCCATCCGCGGCGTCGGGTGCGGCAGCGTGGTGGCCAACCTGCTGGAGCGCACGTTGATCCAGATCACCGGGAAGGCCAGGGTTCTTGGCGCGCCGTTTCTCTACGGCACCACACCCGAGTTCCTCGAGTACCTGGGGCTGAACTCCATCAAGGACCTTCCCAGCCTCGAGGACCTGGAGGCGCTGCTGGCCACGGAAGCCGCCGGGGAGAGTGCGGTGGAGGGTGAGTCCATGGCCGCCGCGAGCCGGGACCTCGAAGCCGCCGATGACGACGACGATGACGCCGCCGCGGCGCTGGCGGCGCTGGCGCAGACGGTCGAAGACACACTGAGCCCGGCGGATGAGACCTACGAGGACGGTGACGCGGCGCCGGTTGCCTCGGGGGCGCGTCTCGGGGCGATGGTCGACGAACCCGTAAACCGGCCCCTCTATTCGGAACCACAACCGGCGCCGTCCCCGGAGGGGAACGCGGCCGAAGACCATGAAGCGGACGACGATGCACAAGCCCACCGCGAGTGACGCGGACTCCATCCGCCTGAACCGCTTCCTGGCACAGCTCGGTGTTGCTTCGCGGCGCGCGTGCGATTCGCTGATCGCTGCGGGGCGCGTGCGCGTGGACGGTCGCGTGGTCAGGGAACCGGGCACGCGCGTCAACCCGGGTGAGAGCAGCATCGAATTCGATGGCGCGCGCCTCGGGCGGCCGCCGAAGCGCGTGGTGCTGATCCTCAACAAGCCCAAGGGGTTCGTCAGCACGGTGACCGATCCGGAGGGACGCCCGACGGTGCTGGACCTGTGCGGCCCGCTGGGCAAGCGCCAGCGCCTGTTTCCGGTGGGGCGGTTGGACGTGAACACCACCGGCGCGCTGTTGATGACCAACGACGGCTTTCTCTGTTTTCGACTCACCCATCCGCGCTTCGGGATTGCGCGTGTCTACCAGGTGCGCGTGCGCGGGCAGCTGGATGAGGCCCGGGTGCGCCGGCTGGAGAAGATGGCGGCGTCGGAGGCGCGGGTGGCGCGGAAGACGAAGCCGGAACCTGGAAGGCGACAGGCGCCAAAGCCGCAGCCGGCGGTGGAAGTGGTGGCACGCCTGGAAAAAGAGGCGGTGATGCGCGTGACACTTCTGGAAGGACGCAACCGCCAGGTGCGGCGCATGTGCGAGGCGGTGGGACTGCGCGTGGTGGCGCTCAAGCGCCTGAGCTTCGGCTCCATCTCGGTGCGCAAGATGCCCGTCGGCGCGGTGCGTGAGCTGACCACGCGTGAGTTGTCGCGTCTCGATCAAGCCACCGGAGGTTCCGGGCGTGGACATTGAACGCTTCGTAAGACCGGGCATCAAGGAAATCCAGCGCTACGAGCCCGGCCAGGAACAGGCCGGGGCGGTCAAGCTTTCCTCCAACGAGAATCCGCGTCCGCCGCACCCGAACATCGTCGCTGCTGTAACCGCGGCGCTGGCGGAGGCGAACCGTTACCCGGCCTCGGGCAGCCCGCAACTGACCAGCGCCATCGCCACCCGCCACGGCGTGACACCGGATGAGGTGATGGTGGGGAACGGCTCCAACGAGATCATCGATCTGCTGGTGCGCGCATTCGTGGCCCCCGACGAGAATGTCGTGTTTCCCGTTCCCAGCTTCATTGTGTACGCGCTGATCGCGAAGATCTGCGGCGTGCGCGGGGTGGGGATACCCTGCAGCGACTACCGCCTGGACCTGCCGGCGATGCAACGGGCCATCGACGCGAAGACGCGCATGGTGTTCGTGTGCAACCCCAACAATCCGACTTCCACCTACGTGAACGCGTCCGAGGTGGACGCGTTTCTTGCCGCGGTTCCCGACGACGTTTTTGTGGTCATGGACGAGGCGTATATCGATTACGTGGATGCGCCCGACTTTCCGGAGTCGCTGAAGCTGCGGCGTTCGCGAGAGGGGCTGATCGTGCTGCGCACCTTCTCCAAGTTCTTCGCGGTCGCCGGCATCCGGGTGGGCTACGCCATCGCAGATCCGCGCGTGATCACGACACTGCACAAGGTCCGCCAGCCCTTCAACGTGAGCCGGCTCGCCCAGGCCGCCGGCATGGCCGCTCTGGGGTGCGCGGCCGAACTCGAACCGTTCGCGCGCGAAACCGTCGCCGAGCGCGCGCGCGTGCGCGATGCGTTGCTCGCCCTGGGACTCGCCTGTCCGCCGTCGCAGACGAACTTCGTGTTTGCGGATCTCGCCGAGAGCGATCTCGACCTGTTCGGCGAGCTGGCCCGGCGCGGCATCGTGGTGCGCCGGCTGGGGCAGTTCGGCGCCGCGCGCGCCATGTATCGCATCAGCCTCGGAACCCCCGCGGAGAACGATCGCCTCATCGAGGCGATCCGCGACGTCTTTCACCACCATCCCGCCGCCGGACGCGGGCGGCCCGGCCGGAATTGAAACCAACCCCCCAGGCGCAGGACGCACTGGCCTCCTTCAGCATCGCGATCGACGGTCCCTCGGGTTCGGGTAAGACGACGACGGCCAAGCTCGTCGCGCGCGCGCTCGGCTTTCGGCATATCGATACCGGAGCGATGTACCGCGCGGTCACCCTGCTGGCGGCCGAGCGCGGCGTGGATACCGGCGACGGTGCGGGCCTCGGGGCGCTGGCCGCGGGGCTGGAACTTTCGTTTGGCGAGGCGGAGGACGGAACGCAGCGGGTGTTCGCAGGCGGCCGCGACGTCACCACCGCCATCCGCGCACCGGAAGTTACCGCCGCGGTGTCGGCGGTGAGCGCGCATCGCGCGGTTCGCATGGCGCTGGTGCGGCGGCAGCGGGAACTGGCGGCGGCGGGTGGCGTCATCCTCGAGGGGCGCGACATCGGCAGCGTGGTGCTGCCGTGGGCGGACGTGAAGGTGTACCTGGACGCGTCGGTGATGGTGCGCGCGGAGCGCCGCCGCGCAGAACTCGCTGCGACGGGCACTGCACTGTCCATCGACGAGGTGGCGCGCGACCTCGAACGCCGCGACACGCTGGACGCTTCGCGGGGCGAGAGCCCGCTCATACGGCCCGTGGGTGCCTGGGTGGTGGACACCTCGCACATGACCATCCCGGAACAGGTGGCGCGCGTCGTGGAACTGGCCCGGGAGGAAGCACAGCGCCGCGCCGAGGCGCTGGCGGGAGACGGCCGCGCACAGCGCAAGTGCTTCAAGTGGCGGGCGATCACCGGCGCGGTGGGAACCATGTACGAGGTGGTTTTCGGCATGCGCGTCGTGCGCCTGTACCGCGGCGAGCCCGCGCAGAACTACCTCTTCGCCTCCAACCACCTGGCCTACGCGGACCCGCCCGCGGTGAGTTCGCGGTTGTTCCGCGAGGTGCATTTTGTCGCCAAGGCGGGGCTCTTCCGCATTCCCATCCTAGGTCCGATCATCCGCTGGGTGAACGCATTCCCGATCCGGCGCGGCGTGTTCGACCGCGAGGCGATGGCCGAGGCGCTGCGCCTGCTCCTTGCGGGGCGCAATGTGCTGATCTTCCCGGAGGGTGCGCGCGTGAGCGGCGAAGAGCTGGGCCCGCCGCGCAGCGGGGTGGGCTACCTGGCGGTCCAGTCCGGGGTGCCGGTGGTTCCGGTCTACATCGAGGGGAGCAACCGTCTGCGCGAGTGCCTGCTCCGCCGCCGCCGCTTCCGGGTGCTCCACGGCCGCCCCATCCGTATCCCCCCGGGGCTGCTGGCGGAAGTGCAGGCCCAGGGCGACCGCACCGCATACCGGCGCCACAGCGACATGGTCATGGCCGCCATCCAGGCCCTCAAGGAGTCCCGCCCGGCCCGGGGTTGAAGGCCCGAAGTCCTTTTCCAGTTTCCGGTTGCGGTCATAACCCCCAGCGGTTATGATGCCGTAATCCCATTTTCCCGGTTATTACATGACCTATAGGAGGCGAAACGGTTTGATGATCGATGAATCTCAGGGGACCGCTGCGGCGGCC
The DNA here is from genome assembly GCA_029865265.1 of Candidatus Krumholzibacteriia bacterium. Lineage (NCBI taxonomy): Bacteria > Candidatus Krumholzibacteriota > Candidatus Krumholzibacteriia > Candidatus Krumholzibacteriia bacterium. The sequence continues at coordinate 54,846 of JAOUHG010000012.1, forward strand.
CACTCAGAAAATTACACGAAAGGAGGTGGGGGATTGCGCTCGCCGGCGTACGCGCTGTTCGAGCATATGGACACCGAAGCGGCGGCGGTGGAAGCCACCGGCCGGTCAGCTTCGACTGCCATCGCGTACGAAGACACGATTACGACCTTCGAAGAAGGCCAGATCGTCAAGGGTCACGTCACGGAGATCCGTGAGAACGAAGTGATCATCGATGTCGGCTTCAAGAGCGAAGGATCGATACCCCGCGCCGAATTTCGCAGCATCGAGAATCTGGCCGTGGGCGACCCCTTCGACGTTTACCTCGAGAAGCTGGAGAACCAGGAGGGCCTGGTCGTCCTTTCCAAGGAGAAGGCTGACTTCTTCAAGGTGTGGGGACAGATCAAGGACTTCCACGACAACAACGAGGTCGTGCAGGGCCGCGTCAAGCGCCGCATCAAGGGCGGGCTGGTGGTGGACCTGTTCGGCGTGGACGCATTCCTCCCCGGCAGCCAGATCGCGCTGCGCCAGGTTCCCAATCTCGACGACCTCATGGGTCAGACGCTCGACTTCAAGATCATCAAGATCAACAAGCGGCGCCGGAACATCGTGGTATCGCGCCGCGTCGTTCTCGAGGAGAAGCGCGAGGAACTCAAGCGCGGCCTGATGGGCGAGCTGGAGTCGGGACAGGTTCGCGAAGGTATCGTGAAGAACGTGACCGATTTCGGCGCCTTCGTCGACCTGGGCGGCGTGGACGGGCTTCTGCACCTCACGGACATGACGTGGGGACGTGTGGGGCATCCGTCGGACGTCGTCCAGATCGGCCAGAAGATCGCCGTCAAGGTGCTCGACTTCGATCGCGAGAAGGAAAAGATCTCGCTGGGCCTCAAGCAGCTCACCCCGCATCCGTGGGAGGGCGTGAATGAGCGCTATCCGGTGGGCACGCGCATCAAGGGACGCGTGGTCAGCATCACCGACTACGGCGCCTTCGTCGAGCTGGAGAAGGGCGTCGAGGGGCTGATCCACATCTCCGAGATGTCTTGGACCAAGCACGTCAAGCACCCCTCGAAGATCCTGTCCGTGGGACAGGACGTCGAGGCGGTCGTGCTCAAGGTCGACAAGGATGCGCAGAAGATCTCGCTGGGCCTGAAGCAGACCGAGCCCGATCCGTGGACCACCATCGAACGGCGCTACCCGGGCGGCACGCGCCTGAAGGGTATTGTCCGCAACCTCACCAATTTCGGCGCCTTCGTCGAAATCGAGGAGGGCATCGACGGCCTGCTGCACATTTCCGACATGTCGTGGGCCAAGCGCGTGCGGCATCCGAGCGAGGTCGTCAAGAAGGGTGACCTGGTCGATGTGATCGTCCTGGAGATCAGCCAGGACAAGAAGCGCATCAGCCTGGGCATGAAGCAGCTTACGGAGAACCCGTGGGAACAGCTGGCCGTCGACTACGCGCCGGACGTCGAGACCACGGGCAAGATCACGCGCATCCTGGACCGGGGTGCCGTGGTTGAGCTTCGTCACGATGTGGAAGGGTTCGTGCCCGTGGGACACATGGGCATGGAGGACATCCTTCACCCGGAACAGTACTTCCAGGTGGGCGAGGAGCTTCCGTTGCGCGTCATCAAGGTGGATCCCAAGAGCAAGCGGATCGTCCTCAGTGTGAGTGCCTGGTTGCAGGGCCGCTCCGAGGAGGAAGTCGCTGCGTTCATGGAAGCCCACCCCAAGCGCGACATCGAAATTCCGGTGTCCACATTGTCGTCTTCGGACGTGGATGATATCGACGACGTCGATCTCTCCCCGCCGCTGGATGCTGAGAGCACGGAAGCGGTGGAGGAGTAGCCCACCGGTCGTGTTCGGGTTTTGCCATGCGCACAGGGCCGGTCCTCACCCGACCGGCCCTTTGCATTTGCGCCGACTGCGCCCTTGACGGGCGCGGCCCGCGCCGTCCATGATCGAAGCCGCGCAGGGGCTGTTTTACCAGTGAGGAGGCCACGATCGTGTGGTTCATCAGGTCATTTCTCATTTTTGCAGGTGTGGTGGGGTTTCTGTGGATCGGCATGGAGAACGCCGATCAAACCATCGATTTCACCCTGTTCACGCGGGACTACCCGGGTCTCGCACTGAACGTGCTGATGCTGTTCGTGTTCGTCACCGGCATGGCCTTCTCGTTCGTCATCTCGGTGCTCAACGAACTGAGCCTGCGCCGCCAGCTTTCCCAGGCGCGCCGGGCGCTCACGCACATGGACCGCGAGATCGCCACCCTGCGCAGCCTCCCGCTCGACGACGGCGACAGCGCGCACGGCGGGCAGGAGCGCTGAGGCGGACGGGGCCATGAACGATACCACGGCACTCCAGTTTCTGGCCGGCGCCCTCGGCGTCCTCTTCATCGCGGGGGCGGTGTGGCTGCTGCGCGGCCGCCAGGAACGCGTGGTCGAGCGCGTGGCCGACCCGTACATCGAGGGCCTCAAGCTGATGATCGACGGGCGTGGCGAGGAGGCCTTCCTGCGCCTTCAGCAGGCGATCGTCGCCGGCACCGCCCCCACCGACGCCTACATCCGAATTGGCAAGATGCTGCGCGAGCGCGGGGATGCGGCGCGCGCGCTGCAGATCCACCGGAGCCTCACCGTCAAGTCGGACCTCACCCGCCAGGAGCGCATCAACGTGTTTGTCAACCTGGCCGAGGACTACGTTGCGCTGGGCCGCGCGGATCGTGCGCTGGAGTCGGTGGAGACCGCCATGCGCCGCACCGGCCTGCGCGACCCCGCGCTCATCGGGCTGGCGGCGCGTGCCTGTCACAGCCTGGAACGAACCGAGGAGGCCTACGAGTACTTCAAGGAACTCAAGAAGGCGGGTGGCATCGGCAATCGAGAGATCGCCCTGTATCTCGCCAGCGTCTCCGAGGGGGAGATCGAGAAGGGCCGGACCCGGGACGCGCGCAAGACCCTGATCCGGGCGCTGCGTCACGACCCCGAGTGCGCGCCGGCCCTGCTCGCGCTGGGCCGCCTGGAGGAGAAGGCGGGCGAGATGGGCGGTGCCATCCGCTACTGGCGCCACGCGGCCACGATCTCACCGGAACTGGCGCCAGTCGCGTTGCGCAGTCTGGAACGCGCGCTCTACCAGAAGGGAACCTTCAACGACATCGAGGCCGTGTACCGTGACGTGCTCGACAGCCGTCCCGGCGACGAACACGCCGCGCTCGCGCTGGCGTCGTTCTACCGCAAGCAGGGGCGCACCGGGGATGCGCTGCATCTGCTGGAAGACTACGGCCATTCCCATCCGGGCTCGGTGGCTAGCACGGTGCTGCTCTCCTCGCTGTACGCGTCGCGGGGCGACTCCGACGAACTGGAAGACTTCCTGGACCGCAGCGAGCGCGCGCTGGAACGCGAGACGCAGTTCCGGTGCGGTTCCTGCGGCCACCTGTCCGGCGAGATGCGCTGGCACTGCCCGAGGTGCAACCGCTTTGATACCTTCTCCCGCAACACGAAGTAGCGCGCGCCGCAACACATGGCTGCTGGTGATGGTGGCGTGCGCCGCCCTTGCCGCGGATGCCGCCGCGCGCGAGGACGCCGGCGACCTGATCCGGCGCGCGCGCCGCGAGGCGGCCAACGGGCGCTACGCGGAAGCCGAGTCCAGCTATGCGCGTGCCGCACGCATAGCGCGGGGGGAGGAGCGCGCAGAAGCACTGTTCTCTCAGGCGGGACTGATGCGTTCCGCGCGGGACGCGGCGGCGACTTACGAACGCCTCATGGGTGACGGCCGCGCCGGGGAGTGGAGCCAGCTGGCGGCGCTGGAGCTGGCCAAGATCCACTACGCGATGGGACGCTACGAAGCGGCGCGCGAGACCCTTCGCGTCGCGCGCCTGTCGGGATCCTCCGATGAGGCCGCCCTGTTCGAGGGAATGTCCGACGTGATGGCGGGCGATTTCGACGCGGCCATCGCGCCGCTGGAGCGTATCCGCCGGGGCCGTCACCGCACGTGGGCAATGGTGACGCGGGCCGAGGCCGAGGCCGGTGCGGGACGAAACGCGGCCGCCTGCGACATCTACGAATCGCTCGCGCGGGCGCGGGTGAACCCGGCCGCCTGGTACCGGTACGCGGAGTGCCTGGAGGCGGAGGGCGACATGGCGCGCGCGCGGGAGGAATACGCTGAACTGGCCGAGGAGTACCCGCAGACGCCGGAGGCCATCCGTTGCGCGGGCAAGCTTTCGGCGCAGGTGGAAACCCCGCCGCCACCGCGCGGGGAAGAGCAAGCCGCGGTCATTCCGCCGGGAAAGGGCTACACCATCCAGTTCGGGTCGTTTACCGATCGCGCCAACGCCATCCGGCTTTCCTCCCGCATCAAGGAGACCTTCCCGGGCGTGCGCATCGACAGCGAGCTGGTCAACTACCGCGAGGTGTTCCGTGTCCGCATCGGCTACTACGCCTCACGCGAAGAGGCCGACGCCGCCGGACGGGACATGGCACAACGCCTCGACGAGCGCTACACCATCATGCCGGTTCGGCCGAATCCATGAGCGACACCACCACGCCGCTGATGTCCCAGTACCGCGACATCAAGCGAAGCCACAGCGACTGCATACTCCTGTTCCGCGTGGGCGACTTCTACGAGACGTTCTACGAGGATGCCGTGGATATCGCCGGTATTCTCAACATCACCCTGACGACGCGCGACAAGAACAAGCCCAACCCCATCCCCCTGGCGGGGGTTCCGTTTCACGCCGCGGAGACGTACATCACGCGCCTGCTTGCGGCCGGGCGGAAGGTGGCGGTCTGCGAGCAGGTGGAGGATCCGGCACTGGCCAAGGGACTGGTGCGCCGCGAGGTGGTGGAGGTCCTCACCCCCGGCACCGCGCTCAACGCGCAACTGGTGGCCGACGCCGACAACAACTACTGCCTGGGCGTGTTCCCAACCGAAGACGGAATGCGTGCGGTGGCACTGATCGATGTGGGGACGGGTGAGTGCGCGTGTGGTGAGGCGGACGGCGACGCCTACCTCCACCTCATCCAGGGCAAGCGCATCCGCGAACTGGTGGTGCCCGCGGCGGCGGCGGACGAGTTGCGCACGTCGCTCGCGCCGCATCTGGGCAATCCGTTCCTGACCGCGCTCTCCGACGATGAATTCGACCTGGCGCCGGCGCGTGCCGCGTTGGCCGCGCACTTTGGCGACGGAGCGGAAGCGCTCGTGGGCGCACTCACCGCGGGGGAGGCCGCGGTCACCGGCGCTCTGGTGCGCCATTGCCTGCGCCTGCGCGGCGGGGTTCTGCCCCAGGTGGTCACGGTGACCCGGCTGGGCGCGGCGCCGTTCCTGTCGCTGGACGAGGAGACCATCGCCAACCTCGAGTTGTTCGAACCGTTGCGGGGTGGAGTGCAGAGTGCCACCCTGCTGCGCACGCTGGACCGGACCCTCACACCGATGGGGGCGCGGGCGCTGCGCCACTGGATCCAGCGGCCGCTGTGCGACGTGGCGCGAATCGACGAGCGCCTGGACGCGGTGGCGCGCGTGCACAGCGACGCCGGGATGGCCGAACTGCTGGTGCGCGCGCTCAAGGGGGTGGCCGACGTGCAGCGCCTTTCGGCGCGCATCGCGTCGCGCAAGGCGATCCCGCGCGAGCTGCACGCGTTGCGCGAATCCCTGGAGAAGATCCCCGGGCTGGCCGGGGTGGTGGGAACCTGCGGCACCCCGCTGCTGGAATCGGCGGGCACAATGCTGGGTGAGCACGCCGCGTTGTGCGGCGAGATCGAACGGGCCATCGTGGTGGAGCCCCCCTCGCATCTGCGGGAAGGGGGCGTCATCCGCCGTGGGTTCGACGCCGACCTCGACCGGCTCATCGATGAGAGCGAGTCCGCCAGGAAGTGGATTGCCAGCCTGGAGGCGCGCGAGCGCGATCGCAGCGGCATCGCGTCGCTCAAGGTGGGCTACAACAAGGTATTCGGCTATTACATCGAGGTGTCCAACGCCCACGCGAAGGCGGTCCCCGCGGACTACGTCGGCAAGCAGACCCTCGTCAACGCCCAGCGGTTCTTCACTTCCGAGCTCAAGGAGAAGGAGGATCTTATCCTGAGCACGGAGGAGCGGCGTGTGCGCGAAGAGCAGCGCGTGTTCGACGGGCTGTGCGCTTCCATCGCCACACGCGCGGCAGCACTGCAGCGCACCGCGCAGGCGATGGCCACCATCGACGCCGTCCAGTCGCTGGCCATGACGGCGCGTGCCCACGGTTACCGCCGTCCCATGGTGGACGATTCGCTCGCCCTGGAGATCGTGGGCGGGCGCCACCCGGTGCTAGAGCGGGTGGTGTCCGAGGCGTTCGTTCCCAATGACCTCGATCTGGACGTGGAGCGCCGACAATTCGCGCTGATCACCGGACCCAACATGTCGGGCAAGAGCACGTTCCTGCGCCAGACGGCGCTTATCGCGCTGATGGCGCAACTGGGCTCGTTCGTCCCCGCGGAGCGCGCGCGCGTGGGGGTGGTGGACCGCATCTTCACCCGCGTGGGTGCCGCCGACCGGCTGTCGCGGGGCGAGTCAACCTTCCTGGTGGAGATGAACGAAACCGCGGCCATCCTGCGCCACGTGACCAACCACAGCCTGGTCATCCTGGACGAGATCGGCCGCGGTACGTCGACGTACGACGGCCTCTCCATTGCCTGGGCGGTGACCGAACACCTCCTGCAGGGAGGCGTGGCGCGGCCGCGCACGCTCTTCGCCACGCATTTCCACGAACTGACGCAGTTGCGCAGTTCGTACCCGCGCCTCGTCAACCTGAAGATTGCCATCCGCGAGTGGGAGGGCGGCATCGTGTTCCTGCGCAAGATCGTCCCGGGTACCAGCGACCGCAGCTTCGGCATCCACGCCGCGCGGGTGGCGGGGCTGCCGCCGTCGGTGATCCGCCGCGCCGAGGAGATCCTGGAGTCGCTGGAGTTGCGCCGCAACCTGGTGGCAAAGGGGTTCGACCTGGCCGAGTCGCGCGACCAGATGAGTCTCTTCACGCCCCCGGCCGCGGGGCCCGGCGACGGGTCGGAACTCCACGACCGCATCGACGCCTTCGACGTGGACAACTCCACCCCCCTCGACGCGCTGCAGTTCATCCGCGATCTGAAGAACCGCCCCCGCTGACGCCCCGGCCGTCGGCCGAGGCCGTATCCGCCCTCATTCGACCGAACCGGAAACCGTGGTCCGCGAATTGCTTACCCGCCTGCGGGTGCTGCGGGCGCGGGCTGCAGCTTTTGCAGTGCCTGCAGTGATCGCTGTAATCAGATGAAAAAGAAAAAGATACGAGTTGCCATCCTGGGCGGCGGCGAGGCGGACCTCTACGTCATGGGCGAGTTGCACAAGCAACGCGACGTGGAGATCGCATTCGTCTACGACCGCTACCCGGCGGCCGTGGCGGTAGAGATAGCGGAGATCCTCGGCATTCCCCGCGTGACCAGTCCGGAGGGGATCGCCGATCACCTGCCCGTGGACCTCGCCATCGCGGGCGAGCCGCGCGATCGATTCGAGCGCGAGATCGAGAAGCTGGGCAAGGCGGAGGTGCTGGATCACAGCGTGGCGCTGTCGCGCCTGTGCCGGCGCGAAGTGCCCGCCGCCCCGCCCGCGCCACCCGACGATGTTCCCTACACAATCGACGATGCCATCGAGGGCTTCGAGCGCCTGTTCGACCGGGCGCGCCTGCTCCGCTTCCTGCTCGATGTGGCGGTCGAAACCACCGCCGCCTCCAACGGGTCCATCATGCTCTACTCGCCGGAGGCGCGCGAGCTGTTCATCGCCCACGCCACCGGGCTCAGCGAGCGCGTCATCCGCAACACGCGCCAGAAGCTGGGCGAGGGCATCTCGGGATCGGTGGCCGCGGAGCGCAAGGGCAAGCTGATCCGCCAGGCCGCGGTGGGGCGCTCGTATTCCTCGCAGCTCGATCGCGTCAACATCGGTTCGGCATGTTCGGTGCCGCTCCTGGATGGAGAGCGCCTGCTCGGCGTGCTGAACGTCTCTTCCATGCCCACCGGCCGCGAGCTCACCATGCCCGACCTGCACACGCTGGAGCGCCTGAGCCGCCGCATCGCGCGCGTACTCTCCGAGTCCATCCGCCTGCAGGAGCTGCAGGTGCGGGCGGGGGAAATGGAACTGCGCCAGTCGGTGGGGGAACTGGCCGACAAGCCCGGCTCCACCGCGGAGCGGTTTTCGCTGCTCACGTCGCTGGTGTGCGAAATGACGGGTGCGGAGTCGGTGGAGGTGTTCGTCAGCACCACCGGTGGTGAATGGCTGGTGCTGGGTGGATCGAGCTACCGGGTGGCAGTGGAACCGGACGTGGTGCGCGTGGGACGGGGTGCACTGTCGCGGGCCTACCTGGAGCGGCGCACCATCATCCTCACCGAGCCGGTTGATCCGCAGAGCGAGCAGATTGCCTCGTCCTTTGCATTCGTTCCGCTGGTGATGTCGGAGGTGCTGGGTGTGGCGGTATTCGAGTTCGCGGAGCGCCACCGCCTGGACGAATTCATGGCCGCCAGGAACTCCATCACACTGGAGCTGTCGCGCTTCATTTCTTCGGAGCGGCGTGAACGCAGGCTGCGCGCGGAACTCGCGTCGCTGGCCAAGATCTCGGAGGCCGTCCCGGCGGTCATCTCGTGCCGCTCGCTCGAGGAATTGTCGGAAACGCTCGCGCGGGTGATTGCCGACGCGCTGGGCTGCGAGCGCGTGTCGGTGCGGCTGCGGCCCGGCAAGGATGCGCCGTGGACGCCGTTCCGCTACGACGCGGCGGGAAAACCGGACACGGCGTGGCCGGCGGAGGACGAGGAGCGTTTTGCGCGCCTCGAGCGCCGTCGCGAGTCGTTCCAGATGGCCTTCGTCGACTTCGGCCCATTGACGCCCGGCGGCCGCGCCACGCGCTCCATGCTCGCGGTACCCGTGCGCGAGGGCGGGGAACTGGTCGGCGGCATCCTTGCCTACGACAAGCGGCCCGGAACCGCGGTGGAAGAGACCTCGTTCTCGCCGCATGACGAGTCGGTGGTGGAACAGGCGCTGGCCATGGCGCGGCCGGTGGTGAAAGCGCTGGTGACGCCGGGCAAGGGCGCGCGGCCTTCATACGACGACGTGCTGGCGGGCAATGCCCATCGCATGGCGCGCATGATCGACGCGGAGACGGCGCGCGCGGACCGCTACCACCTGCCGTTCTCGTTGCTCTTCATCCGCGTGCCCGCCCTGGAGGGGCTCTTTGCGAGCGACGAGCCGGCTGCCATGCGCGTCGCCGAGGAGATCCAGCGCGGTTTCCGTACCCGAACGCGCAACAGCGACTTCGGCTGCTGGATCCGGCGCGACGCGTATGCACTGCTCTCCCTGGAAGGCACGCGCCGCATCAAGTTCCTCATCTCACGGCTGGTGGCCTACCTGCAGAAGGACGTCGCCGCCGCCGGCATCGCCGGGGAGGCGGTGGAGGTCGCGGTGGGTGTCGCCACCTACCCGGGCTCCTCGCGTACCGCCGAGGCCCTTCTCGAGGAAGCGGAGCGCGTCTCGCGCGCCAAACCCGCCGAGTAGCGCCCTGGGCGCTCCCGCCGCCGCCGGCGTCTGCGCACGGTTATCCCCACAAATCACCGCCGCACCAGGAAGCTTTCGTTGCCCGCCCGCGGGGCGCGTGCTAAGGTCTTCCCCGATAACCCGCAATGAGGACCGCAAATGCCTGTCATTAGAACACTTCCAGATGACGTCGCGCGCCGCATCGCCGCCGGAGAGGTGGTCGAGCGGCCCGCCTCGGTGGTCAAGGAACTGGTTGAGAACGCCGTCGACGCGGGCGCGCGCAGCATCACCGTGGTGACGGTCGGGGCGGGCGAGGCGCTGATCGAGGTTCACGACGACGGGGCCGGAATGGGCCGCGAAGACGTGGAACTCGCGCCGCGCAACTTCTCCACCAGCAAGATCCACGACGTCGACGACCTGCACCGGATCACCACCTACGGCTTCCGCGGCGAGGCGCTGGCGAGCATCTCGGCGGTGTCGCGCTTCGAACTGACCTCGAGTGACCGGGCGGGCGGGGAAGGTTGGCGCGTGCGGGTGGAGGGCAAGTCGATCGTCAGCAGCGAGCCGGCCGCCCACGATCGCGGCACCACGGTGCGCGTGCGCGACCTGTTCTTCAATACGCCGGCGCGCAAGCGCTTCCTCAAGTCGACCGTCACCGAGCGCAAGCGGATCCTGGAGACCATCCTGTCCTTCGCGTTGATTCTGCCCGAGGTGGAGATGCACTTCGTCGATGACGGGCGCCACGTGCTGGATCTGCTGCCGGCCCCGAGCTGGCGCGAGCGTGTGGCGGCGGTGGTCGGCGCGGACGTGATGCGGCACATGGTGGACGTGGACGCGCAGTCCGGTCCCATGCGCGTGACGGGATTCGTGAGCCTGCCCTCGCACACCCGTGGCAACCGTTTCAGTCAGTTTTTCTTCGTCAACAACCGTGCCGTGCGCGAACGCACCCTGGTGCACGCGGTGCAGGACGCCAACCGCAACGTGATTCCATACAAACGCTATCCGGTGGCGGTACTTTCCGTGTCGATGCCCGCCGACGAAGTGGATGTGAACGTGCATCCCAGCAAGCTCGAGGTGCGCGTGCGCAACGAGCGCGTCGTGTTCGGCACGGTGCGCAACGCCATCAAGTCCGCCCTGTCCGCGCGCAGCGAACCCGCCATGGCGGTGGGCGCGGGCTATTCGCGTGAGGCGGAAGAGGCGGCAGCGGGCGCCCAACCGGCGTGGCCGGCGGGTGCACCGGGCAACGGCACCGGGATGGGGCCGGCCGCGGGCGGTGCCAGCATCCGTGACGCCTTCGAGGACTACCTGACCCGCAAGCCTCCGCTGGCCGGCGCGACCGCACCGCTGCCGTTTCCGACGCAGGCCGCCGGTGCCGACGAGGTGGCGCGCATCGCCCCCACCGACGACGCGCTGTTCTGGCAGTTCAACAACACATTCATCTTCATCCAGGTGCGGGGCGGTGTGGTGGTGATCGACCAGCACGCGGCGCACGAGCGGATCATCTTCGATCGCGGTATGCGCCTGCTGGAGGATGCCGCCTCGCCCTCGCAGCAGATTCTGTTCAGCATTCCCATCGACCTGTCGCTGCGCGAACTGGAGGTGTTTCGCTCCTCGCGCGAGGTATTCCAGAAGCTGGGCTTCACCCTGGAACCGTTCGGGGGGACGAACATCCTGGTGCGCGGCTACCCGCAGGGGATCCGTAACTGGGCGGATGGTCGTCTGCTGCTGCAGATCTTCGACGATATCCTCGCCGACCGCGCACCCGGCAATACCCACACGGAGAAGCTGGTGGCGAGTTATGCCTGCCGCAGTGCCATCAAGGCCGGGCAGCGCATGTCGGTGGAGGAGATGAAGTTGCTCGCCGACCAGCTGTTCGCCGTCGAGAACCCCTACTCGTGCCCCCACGGGCGCCCCACCATCCATCGCCTCTCGCTCGAAGAGATCGAGAGATGGTTCCACCGCCGGTAAGCCCACCCGCGGCCGTGCGCTGCGTCGCCGTGATGGGCGCGACCGCCACCGGCAAGAGCGCGCTCGCCATGCAGCTCGCGGCGGAGTTCCGCGGCGAGATCATCTCCATGGACTCGCGCCAGGTGTACCGCGGTTTCGACATCGGCACCGCGAAGCCCACCCCGGCGGAGCGCGAGCGCATACCTCACCACCTCGTCGATACCCTCGAACCGCACCTGGTCTCCAGCGCGGGGCGCCACGCGGACGCGGTGCGCGCGTTGCTGCCGGAGATCGTCGCGCGCGGGCACGTGCCGTTTCTGGTGGGGGGGACCGGACTTTATTTCCGCGCACTGTTCCACGGCCTGGGTCCGGTGGCGATTCCGCGCGAGGAGCAACAGCGTATCCGCGCGGGCTTCGCGGGCCGCGCGACCGAAGACATGTACGCGGAGTTGCAGGCGCGCGACCCCGAGCGTGCCAGCGCGCTTTCCCGCAATGACCGGGTTCGTATCGCACGCGCCCTGGAGATCATTGCGTTCACGGGGCGTCCGGCCAGCGAGGCCCTGCGCCAGTCCAACGGGAACCCGGAAGTTGCGGTCTATCTGAAGCTCGTGCTGACCATGCCGCGCGGCGCCCTTCGCTTTCGCATCGCGGAGAGAACGCACGCGCTGTTTTCGGCCGGTTGGCCGGAGGAGGTGGACCGGCTGATGCGCGCGGGTGTCGCGCCGGATGCCCCCGCCATGCGGAGTCTGGGTTACGGGGAGCTCGCCGCCGCCATCGTGGCGGGAGCAGACCCGATATCGCGGCTCGACGAGGTGATCACCCGCACCCGCCAGTACGCGAAACGCCAGGAGACGTTCTTCCGCCGCGAGCGCGATGCGTTCTGGCTGGACGTGTCCAACGCGGGCGCCCCGAGCCGTGCGCGGGGCCTGGTTGCCGCGTTCCTGGCGGCGCAGAGCGGCGCGTCCGGGCCTCAATAACAACTTGACACTGGTGGCCTAAGGTGTTTACATCCCAATCTGTTAGGGGGGCGGGCATAACTCAGTTGGTAGAGTATCAGCTTCCCAAGCTGAAGGTCGCGGGTTCGAGCCCCGTTGCCCGCTCCATTCATAAACTCCCCATGAATCCTGGCCACCGCAACTCACCGGTTCGCTGGATCATCGTCCTGGCGGCCGTGGCATTGGCGTGCTCGCCGTCCGCCAGCGTGGACAAGCGGAGCGACCTGGACCGGGCGGTGGCGCTGTACGTGACCGGCGATTACCGCGGCGCGGTGGACCGCCTGCAGAACATCGCCCGCAGCGCGCCGGACGATGCCACCCGGCGCGAGGCGTACACCTACCTGGGGCGTTCGTACATCGCGCTGGGCGACACCCAGGCCGCCATCGACGCGTTTTCGCTCGGGGTGGAGTACGGCGACCGGGGGCCGTGCGTGGAGTACCTGGAGGTGCTCAAGCGCTACCAGGAGGGCTCGCCGGAGGGGCTGCACATCCTGGCGACGATCACCCGCGGGGAACTGGCGGGAGCCGCGGTGCGGGTGCTGGGCGACGGCAGGCCGCTCGACCCGGGCGGGCCCACGCCGATCGAACTGGCGGAGAAGCGGGGCTGGTTTCCGGCGCTGCCCGACGGCGGGGTGCATGCGGACGCGCCGGTGACGCGCGCCGCGCTGTACGCGTTCGTGGGGCGGGTGCTGGCGGGAGCGGGTCTGCCGGAACGCGCCGACCAAGTCATGCCGGGCGGTTACCGGCGGGCGATGAACGATCCCGAGCCCGTATCGGGCAGCGATGCGATGGCGGTGCTGGAGCGCGTGCGCGCGCTGAAGGAAAAGAATGGCCGATAAGGCGCTGGAAATCGTCTCAATGAAAGACCCCGCGGAATTCGGGCTGGCGCCCGACGTGCTCGCGGTGGGCGACCGCATTCTCGAGGTGGCGGGCAAGCCGGCCGAGGATCAGATCGACTTTCACTTTCACACCTCGCGCGGCAAGACGGTGAGCATCCGCGTGCAGCGCAAGGACGGGCGGGTGGAGAACATTGCGCTGCCCACCGCCACCGTGGCCGGGCTGGAGATCTGGTTCGAGGCGATGGACTTCCGGCGCTGCCGCTGCAAGTGCCCGTTCTGTTTCGTCGACCAGATGCCCGCGGGCAGGCGCGAGACGCTGTACGTGAAGGACGAGGACTTCCGCCTGAGTTTCCTCTACGGCAACTTCACCACCATGAACGACATGACCGACGCCGAGCTGGCCAAGATCATCGAGCAGCGCAACTCGCCGCAGTGGGTGTCGGTGCACGTGATCGAAGAGGGCATGCGCCGCTTCATCTTCGGGCGGCCGATGAAGCGCCGCATCACCGACACGCTTCGCACCCTGGCCGCGGGTGGCATCACCGTGCACACCCAGGCGGTCATCGTGCCGGGAAAGAACGACGGTGACTACCTGCGCGAGACCATCGAAACGCTGGAGGGGATTCACCCCAACATCGCGACGCTGGCGGTGGTGCCGGTCGGGCTCACCCGGCACCGTGCGGGCCTGGCGAGCATCCGCTCCTACCGCGACGAGGAGATGGGCGCGGTCCTCGACCTGGTGGAGCCGTTCCGGGAGCGTTTCCTGGTGTCGCGCGGCAGCCGTTTCGTGTTTGCCAGCGACGAGTGGTACGTGGGCGCCGCGCGCGAGGTGCCCGCGATGGAGGCGTACGAGGGCTTCCCGCAACTGGACAACGGGGTGGGCTCCATCCGCCACTTCCTCTCCGAGATCGAGGCGGACCTGGACGGCTGCGATCTTCCGGAGGATGCGGGCATGATCCGCATCGCCACCGGTTCGCTGGGCGCGCGCGTCTTCGAGCGCTACGTATTCCCGAGGCTGCGCGCGGCGGGAATGCGCGTCGTGCCCGAACTGACGAACGTGGACAATGCGTTCTTCGGCGAGGGCGTCACCTGCTCGGGGCTGCTGGTGGGGGCGGACATCGTGCGCGCGGTGCGCGCGGCCGGCGAGCCCGCAACGACGTTCATCCCGCCCAACTGCCTCAACTACGAGGACGTCACCATCGACGAGATGTCCATCGACGATATGGCGCGCGAAATGGGCGCACCGGTGGTTGCACCGGGCGACTCCTTCGTGCAGGCGCTGTGCGACCACGCCGCCTCGGGGTCGGCCCGCAAATGAAACGCCCGCCCTGTGTCGCCATCGTGGGGCGCCCCAACGTGGGCAAGTCCACGCTGTTCAACCGCATCGCCCGGGGGCGGCGCGCCATCGTGCACGCCACACCGGGTGTTACGCGCGACGTGCAGCGCGGCGTCGCGGAATGGACCGGCGCGTCCTTCGAGCTGATCGACACCGGGGGACTGTTCTCCGGCATCGACGATCCGCTGGTGGATCGCGTGGAGGCCATCGCCATCCGCGAGATGAGCGAGGCGGACGTGATTCTGTTCGTGGTCGACGCCGCCGCCGGCCTCCTTCCGTCCGACTACGACGTGGCCAAACGGGTGCGCGACACCAACCTGCCCGTGCTGCTGGTGGCCAACAAGGCGGAGCGCGACGCCCGGCGCCGCGACGCCTCCGACTTTCATCGCCTGGGCTTCGACGCGGTGTACGAGGTGAGTGCGCTGCACGGCGATGGCACCGGCGACCTGCTCGACGACGTGGTCAAGCTCCTGCCGCGCTCCGCGCAGCGTGAGATACACACCGATCTGCGCCTGGCCATCTCGGGCGTGCCCAACGTGGGCAAGTCGAGCCTGGTCAACGCCATCCTCGGCCAGGAGACGCAGATCGTCGATTCACGGCCCGGCACCACCCGCGACAGCATCGACGCGTCGGTCACGTGGCGCAAGCGGCGCGTGACGCTGGTGGATACGGCGGGTATCCGCCGCAAGGCGAAGACCACCGAGGAACTCGACGTGCTCAGCACCATCAAGAGTATCGATGCCATCGACCGCTGCGACGTGGCGGTGGTGATGCTGGACGCCTCGCGCGAGATCTCCAACCAGGATATCAAGGTGGCGAGCTACGCGCACCGCGCCGCGCGCGGGGTGGTGGTGTGCTTCAACAAGTGGGACCTGGTGGCGCGCAAAACGCTCACCTCGGCCGAGATGGAGAAGGAGTTCCGCCGCCGGTGCGGGTTTCTGGCTTATGCGCCGGTGCTGTTCATCTCGGTGCAGGAAAACCAACGCGTGGCGAAGGTGCTGGAGACGGCGTGGCGGGTCAAGGAGGAGCGCGAGCGGCGTGTTTCCACGGCGGAGTTGAACAAGTTCCTCGCCGTGCTGGTGCAGAAAAACCCGCCGCCTTTCTACGGCGGCGGCAACGGGAAGATCTTCTACGGGACGCAGGTCGACGTGTCGCCACCCACCTTTACGCTGTTTGTGAACCGCGCGACGCACTTCGGGCGCTACTACCTGCGCTTTCTCAACAATCGCCTGCGCGAGAAGTTCGGCTTCGAGGGCAGCCTGATCCGCATCGAACTCACCGAGCGGCGCAACGCCCGCAAGGACTCGCTCAAGGTGCGGCCCACGCGCCGTGCGCGCATGAAGCGCAAGAGCAAGAAGGTGGCACCATGATGGGGGTGGCCGCGGCCGGGATCGGCGCCTATCTGACCGGCGGCATTCCGTTCAGCTATATCGCCGGACGCCTGGCGCGCGGCATCGATCTGCGCGAACACGGCAGCGGCAACCTGGGTGCCTCCAATACCTACCGCATCCTCGGCGCCCGCATGGCGCTGGTGGTGCTGTTGCTGGATGTAGCCAAGGGGCTGGCGCCGGTGCTGGTGGCGTCGCGTTTCGACACGCCCGGTGCCGCACCGCTTCACGCGCTGGCCGCCACCGCCGGGGCCATCCTGGGGCACCTGTTCTCGCCCTACCTGGGTTTCTCCGGCGGCAAGGGGATTGCCACCTCTGCGGGGGCGTTCGCCGGCCTGGCGCCGCTGCCGTTCGCGTGCGCCCTGGCCGTGTTTGCGCTGGTATTCGCCTCACGGCGCATCGTATCGCTCGCGAGCCTCTCCGCCGCGGTCACCCTGCCGGCCGCGGTCTACGCCCTGGGACGTCTGGGCGTTGCACCACAGCACCCCGCGGTGCTCTGGGTGACGGTTGCGGTGATGCTGGCCGTCGTGGTTAAGCACCGCGGAAACATCCGCCGCCTGGCGGCGGGAACCGAGCCGGCCCTGGCGCGGCGCAGGGAGGGAAGTTCGTGAGGGCGGCCGTGCTGGGCGCGGGGAGCTGGGGGACGACCCTGGCCATCGTCCTGGCCGAGAACGGCCACGATGTCGCCCTGTTCGACCGCCGGCAAGCGCGCGCCGACGCCATGGGTGTCACCCGCGAGAACGCCACCTTTCTGCCCGGGGTGGCGATTCCCGATGCGGTACGGATTACGCATCAGCTGGAAGAGAGCATTGACGGCGCCGGACTGATCGTCTTCGTCACCCCGTCGCACGTGGCGCGCGAGACGGCGCGCGCGGTGAAGGCAACGGGGAGGTTGTGCGCCGACGCGGTCGTGGTGACGGCGAGCAAGGGGTTCGAAGAGGGGTCGCTGGCGCGCATGAGCGAAGTGCTTGCGCAGGAACTGGGGGTGGGCCCGGGACGCGTGGTGGTGCTGGCCGGTCCCAGCCACGCGGAAGAGGTGAGCCGCCACGTTCCCACCTCCGTGGTTGCAGCCGGGAGCGGGGTCGAGGCGTGCGACCTGGTGCAGGAGGCGTTCGTGCGCCCCTACCTGCGCGTGTACACCAACCCGGACGTGCTCGGCGTCGAGCTTGCCACCGGGCTCAAGAATCCCATCGCCATCGCCGCGGGCATCCTGGACGGACTCGGTTGTGGCGACAACACCAAGGCGGCGCTCGTCACGCGTGGGCTCGCCGAGATCGCACGGCTGGGGCAGGCGATGGGGGCCTCCGCGGATACGTTTTCGGGCCTTGCGGGGGTGGGGGACCTCGTGGTTACCTGTTTGAGCCGTCACAGCCGCAACCGGCGCGTCGGGGACGCGATCGGCCGCGGTCAGTCGCTGGAGGAGGCTCTCTCCGGCATGGTCATGGTGGCGGAGGGCGTTCGCACCACCCGGGCGGCCGTCGAGATGGGCCGGCGCCACGGCGTCGAACTGCCCATCATCGAGATGGTCCACGCGGTGCTGTTCGAGGGCCACGATCCGCGCGAAGCCGTGCAGATGCTGATGATGCGCCCGCCGCGTTCGGAAGCGCCGCGCGGGTCCACGGACAGTGCGAAGGGAGGACGCGCATGAGGTACAAGACGACCACCGGCAAGATGTACTACACCATCGGTGAAGTCAGTGAGGTCACCGGGGTGAAGGCCCACGTGCTGCGCTACTGGGAAACGGAGTTCCCCAGCCTGCGTCCCAAGAAGAACAGCGCCGGCAACCGCAGCTACCGCCCGCGCGATATCAAGGCCATCCTCGCCATCCGCGACCTTCTCTACAAGGAGAAGTTCACCATCAACGGCGCGCGCAAGAAGCTGCAGGAGAATTTCGGCAACCCGGATCCCATCATCAAGCAGATGCAGATCCCGTTCAGCGATCCGCAGGCGCGCCACGTCCTGCTCACCGTGCGCAAGGAACTCGAGGAGATCCGGGCCCTTCTGGACGACGTTCCGGACGAGGTGGCCGGCGAGAGCGCTTGAACGCACCCGCTTCCTTCTGTTAATCTACTGTACTCTTTCGGTCGGGGCGTGGCGCAGTCCGGTAGCGCACTTGCATGGGGTGCAAGTGGTCGCTGGTTCAAATCCAGTCGCCCCGACCATCTCTCACGAAAAACGGGGCCCAAAAGGGCCCCGTTTTTTAGCATGTAGCCACGCGCACAAGCCGCCGCGTTACTCAGAAGCCCGGGCGCTTAATGCAGACACCTTCTGCGGCAGCTGCCACTCGTCGAACATGATGTGCTCGATGGCGGGTTTCACCTTGACCGGGTCGAAGAAGACCGGCGCGAACCCGAACACCGCACTGCGTGCCGCCACCGCCCCGGGAACGTCGGCCACCCGGTCTGCGAAGACGCTGGTCCAGAAGGCGGCGGGCTGCGCGTAGGTGGCCTCGCCGGTGTCCTTGCAGCCCACCCCGTAGATGGGCTGGAAACAGGTGCGCGGGTTTCGTGGCACGAAGTTGCAGCGCTCGCCGAAGTACTGCGGGTTGTAGACCTCCACATCGAGACCGCGCAAGGACTCCTCGAAGAAGGCGCCCGGCGCGGCGGCCTCCACGCGCAGGGTCAGCGGCGGGAACGCCGGGTCGAGGGGAATGGCCTCGCGCATGGTGTCGTCGCGCAGCGAGAGGTTGTTGGGGCGGCGGACGGCGGTGACCGAGCAGTAGCGGTCGTTGCCGCGGCGGCGCTGGTTGCTGGTGAGTGCGAAGTCGATGGTTTCCAGGCACAGTTCGCGGTAGGCGAACGACTCGTCGCCCACGGGCGCGGCCGGGTCGGGTTCGGCCGTCTGCGAGCCCTCGAGGTCGTATTTGAAGATCAACGGGTAGCGCACGTTGGACGCGAACTGTCGGTTGACGACGTTCTGCACCGGCTGCGCGCCGGTGATGAGCACGTGGCTTCCCGCCGCCATCGCCAGGGCGATCAGGTTGGGCGTTACCTTGCCACTGGTGGACGTGCTCTGCGGGTTCTTGGCGCGGTGCTGGATGAACGCGTAGAGCTGCGGGAAGGTGCCGCCGTTGGGCGTGCCCACGTCGCCGTAGGCGCTCCAGATGATGGACTTGTAACGCGCGATCACACTGAGCGGAATCGATCCCCCCGGAGAGGTAACCAGGACGTCGCGCTGCGGATCGAACCCGGCCACGTTGGACGCCATGTCCAGCCAGAACGCATCGTGCTCGGCGTCGTTGGGCAGCGAACCCTTGCCCAGCGCGTTCTTCCACCCGGCCTGCACGCTCTCGTCCGCCTTGAAGTCATCCACGATGAGCAGGTTGTGCTCCAGGGTGAACTGGACGATGTTCACCTTCACCTCCACCCGGCTGCAGAAACCCGAGTTGTCGATCACCTCGGTGGTAAGGGTGTGCGTTCCAAAGAAGAAGCGGCGCGATGTCGTCTTGGCCTCGCTGGCCACAAACGGGGTGAAGTCGATCTCCCATTGCTCGGGGTCGTTCAGGTCCACGATGTCCCATCCGTACCGGTAGCCGGAGACCGTGCCCCCGTAGTGATCGGCCCGGGCGCTCAGGGCGAACTCGATGGGAATGCCGGCCGGGAGGTCGAGGATGGTGATGGGGCTGCTGCACGAACTGGTGATGACCTGGCCCATGTACGCGTTGCGCACCACGAACAGGGGACCGGTGCTGCGTCGCGACACGCGGACGCGGCGCACGTTGGAGATCTCATCGAGCACCGGGGTAACCGCGCCGGCTTCGTCCTTGGCGCGCACCGCGAACACGTAGGTGCCGAACTCCTGCGGCGGGGTGGTCCAGGTGGTGCCACTGTCGCCGCGCGCCTTGTAGTACACCCACGGCCGCCATTCCTTTGCCCCCGCGACGGAACCCATGTAGTCGATGGTCCTGCTGAAGTCGCCCCCGAACGGAGCGGTGCTGGTAAGCGCGTACTGCACGGACTCCGGTTCCTGCGAGGTCATGCGGTCGTCAATATAGTCCGTGGCCTTCCACTTGAAGGTGGCGATGGGCGGAAAGTCGGCCGGGTTGAGCTGGTTGCGGACCGGAATCAACACCGACACCGACGGGGAAAGCGTGCGCGAGGTGAACGACCGGTATGCCGGCTGCAAAGAACGCTTGCCGAACTCGTCCACCGCACGCACAAAGAAGGTGTGGGAGCGGGTAAAGACCGTTACCTGATCGGTGGTATTGGTGTCGGCCAGGATGTCGGCCGTGAAGGTGAAGGTGGAGTCGTTGGACAGCACGCGGCTCCAGTCCGCCCCCACCGTGTCGGCGGGGACGAAGACGCCGGTCTCGTTGTCGGTCACGAGGTACTCGTAGTGGGATATCTCGCCGTCCGGATCCCAGCCACCCCAGTATAGATGGACGGTGTACTTGCTGGTGGATCCCTCCGGGGGTGCGGCCGAGAGCCACACCTGCGGCGGCTGGTTCTCCAGCAGGTCGCCTTCGAGGTTCTGCGATGCGCACGCCGGCAGCAGGATCAGTGCTGCCAGGAAGAACACATGGTACCGGTTCACGTCCTCACTCCATCGTGTCGCGTCGTTGCCGTGTGTAGTCGGGCGCCCACCGGCATGTATACGCTTGTTTACTGTCTGGTTTCGCCCGTTGTGAGGTGTACGGCGAAACCTGCGCCCCTGTTCCATTCCCGTGCGCGAAGGAAAGTTAATAGTGCGATGCAAAAAAGGAAAGCCGCAGACGTTTGAATGCATCCGCGGCTTTCTGTGCCGAGTCGTTGCGGGTGGTGGTTACTTGAGGAGAACCATCTTGCGCGTCCGGGCGACGCCGCCCGTAACGAGCTTGTAGAAATACACGCCGCTCGCAACGCGCGCGCCGCTCTGGGCGCGTCCGTCCCAGGTGACGGTGTGCGCGCCGGCCTCGCGCGTCTCGTCCAGCAGTGTACGCACGAGGCGGCCGGCCACGTCGTAGACCGCCAGCGTCGTCGCCCCGCGTTGCGCCAGCGAAAACGCAATGCTGGTCTGCGGGTTGAAAGGGTTGGGGACGTTCGCATCCAGGCGCGTGACCCGGGGAGCACCGCTGGCCGGCGTGGGAGCGCCCACCGCTCCGAACTGGCTGAGGATGTCGTAGAGCAGGTCCGCCCGGTCGGAGACCCCGTCGTTGTCGTCGTCGCGCACGTAGATGAAGCTGAAGCCGCTCATCGTCACGCGGGCATTGCCCACGATATTGCGCAGCAGGGCGCCGTTGGCCGACGCGGCGGTGCCGGCACCATAGGTAATTTCGTTCACGGTGGTGCCCTGGGGCGCCATCACGTCGAAGTCGTTCAGGAGCGGACAGCTACCGTGGATGACGAATGTGGGGTCGCTGGCGCCGCCGCCACCCCACGCGCCCGCCACCGCGCTTCCCACGGGCGAGATGCCATAGGACGGCCAGTGGTTGCCGGTGGTGAGGTTGAAGGGCAGGTAAGTGCCACGGAACGTCATCGCATCGCCACCGCTGTAGCCGGAAAGCTGCGATGGGACATCGTCGCCGCACAGGTACATCCCGCCGTTGGGCGTTAGATTGGCGAGGAACAAATTGATCAACCGGTAGTCGTTGGTCTTCTCCGGGAAACCGCTTCCGTCGCCGAGTGTGGTCGGGAGATCACCGCAATCCCACAGGATGATCCGGTAGGAGGGAACCAGCTGGGAAATGTCTCTCACGCGCCCGGCCGGCCGGTTGGATACCTGCGAGGTGGGCCCGCGGATGTCGTAGCGGTCGATCTGCCGGCCGATGTGCATGGCGGCGAACGCGGTCTCCCAGTAGGGTTGCGCGCCGCGGCCGTCCATTCCGTCCACGTAGAGGATGTCGCCGCCGTTCGCCACCCCGCCGGCGGGGAGAATGGTGAACTCGGAGGGGTCCGCCGCCGCCTGGTTGCGGTCATCGCTGGCGAGCGCCAGGTTGGAGCCGAACGCCACCGTCTCCTGGCCGATGGCATTCTTTGCCGAGTAGAAGAAGAATATCGTGTCGCCGGACTCGAAGAGGTTGTCGTTGAGATCGACGCAGTAGCGGTCGGGCGCCGGGTCACCATTCACGCGGCAGGAGTCCAGGCGCACGCATGTCCATGGCGTCCCCTTGCCGTCCGTCCATGAACCCACCACCGGCCAGCGCGTGCTGTTCTGCGTGAGGCCCGCGCCGACCTTGGCGGATTGCCCCTGCGGAAACACCGAGACGTAGCAGTACACCGCCGGGCCGCCCGCTCCCGCATCGAGCCCCATGCCGTGGGTCAGGTCATACACCGTCACCACCGAGGAGTCGCCGGGGATGATGCTGTTCACGTGGTTGCCGGGCGCGATGTCGTTGGCCATGTCGGCGCGCGCGCGCCCGGCGCCGGGTCCCACGATCTCCTCGAAAGCATCCTGGAACTGGTCGATGTCGCGAATACTCCACTGCGGGCCGTTGCTGTCCACGCGGTACACCTTGACGTTGTCGTAGAGCGGCGCGTGCGAGTGGCACTGGCCCGAGCCAAAGGTGCCGCACCACACCCGGCACATGTCGACCGCACCCAGTGAGACCTGCATCTCGGTGGCGGTGCCGGTATTGACGAAGGGCGCAATGAACTCAATCTGACGCGTCCACCCGCTCGGGTAATAGAAATACACAATGGGATCGATCCAGGGCCGCGGACATCCCTCCACGATGGGACGCACCGACCAGGTGGGAAACACCAGCGCCTCACCGGGGAAGTCGTTGTACTGCAGGTATTCGAGGATCAGCGTACTGCCGGATTGAGACAGATCGATGGGCGGCGACCAGATCTCGTTGTGGAAGTACTGACCGGCCGCGTTGACATAGGGAATGGTCTTCTGCGACGGGAACCCCGCGCAACTGTAGTCGGACGTGGACCCCACGAAGAACGCCCACATGCAGCTCACGTCGAGCGTGCAGCCGTCGCCCTGGTTCTGCAGGACGCCGGCGCCACTTACCAGGCTGGCGAACAGCCCGTAGGCGGAATTGCAGGAGATCCAGTCATCGGACGATGTGGCGCCCACCGCCTCGTCCTCGAAGTCCTCCAGTGCGAGGCCCTCAACGTCCAGGCTGTCGATGTGCACGGCACCCTCGGTGTCCCACAGGCCGTCCTCGTCGGACCAGGCGCCGTCCGACCAGAAGCTCAGGCGCACGCGCACACTCGACGCGCCACCCACGTCATAGGCCTGGTTGATGGACAGGCTCTCAGTGCCGTCCCACACCTGGATGCCGCCATCCAGGTGCACCCACCCCGCGTCGTTGTTGCAGTCGGTGGTGTAGTGGAGGAGCACCGCGTCGTAGGACGGCTCGGTGTCGAGGCGCATCTGGAAGGACACATCGAGATCGCCGCTCACGGGGATGCACGTCTTCGTGCACCAGGCCTGGACCCAGTTGTTTCCGTAGCCGGGGAGCGTCTGGTACGAGCAGAGTGGCCCCGTCGACGCGGGACGCGCACCGCACCACAGCGACTTGCTGCCGGCAAGCGGCCCGAAAAACAGCCCCGCATAGTCGTCCACGTGGAAGTACTCGCCGGTCTGGGCGGTCATGTCGACGGCGGTCCAGCCCTGCGAGGTACATCCGCCCGGACCGTCGAAGGTGGCGGTATACAGGTAGGTGGTGGACGCCGCTGCGGGCCGGAAGGGCGG
This sequence comes from Candidatus Krumholzibacteriia bacterium, assembly GCA_029865265.1. NCBI lineage: Bacteria > Candidatus Krumholzibacteriota > Candidatus Krumholzibacteriia > Candidatus Krumholzibacteriia bacterium. Next base: position 78,457 of record JAOUHG010000012.1, read on the forward strand.
CAGATCGGGTGAACGGTCGCTGGTGTAGGGTGCCAGCGGTGGAGCGCTGGATCGGGTTGGAAGGGGTGGTGGAGACGGCCTGCGCGCGAGAGCCGCCGCGGGCAGTAGAAGAGCGGCCACCAGGAGCCATGCTGTCTTTTTCATGGCACACCTCCAGGTCGGCTGGTTGCGCGGCGCTCGGTCGGCTGGAAGAATTGTACACCCGTTGCGGGTGGGTGTGAAGCGCGGAATCAGGTGCGGTAGGCGAGGCTGGAACCGAGCCAGCGCTCCGCTTCGGCCAGGGTGATGCCCTTCCTGCGCGCGTAGTCCTCCACCTGGTCCTTGCCGATGCGGCCGACACCGAAGTAGTGCGCATCCGGATGCGCAAAGTACCAGCCGCTCACCGAGGCGGCCGGCCACATGGCGAACGACTCGGTCAGGGTGACGCCGGCCGCGCGCTCGCCGTCGAGAAGGTCGAACAGCGTGCGTTTCTCGGTGTGGTCGGGGCAGGCGGGGTAGCCCGGCGCGGGACGGATGCCGCGGTAACCCTCGCGGATGATGTCGTTGTTGGAGAGCGACTCGTCGGGCGCGTAGCCCCAGAACTCGCGGCGCACCCGCTCGTGCATGCGCTCGGCCAGCGCTTCCGCGAGACGATCCGCGAGCGCCTTGGCCAGAATGGCGCGGTAGTCGTCGTGCTCCCGCTCGTAGCGCGCCACGATCTCGTCGAGGCCGATACCCGCGGTGACGATGAACGCGCCCACGTGGTCGGGCGTTGCCGAACCCTGCGGCGCCACGAAGTCCGCCAGGCAGAAGTTGGGGCGCGAGTCGGTCTTGGCCGCCTGCTGGCGCAGGAAGTGTAGCGTGCGCGGCGTGCCGTTCACGTCCAGCACCACGTCGTCGCCGCGGCTGGCGGCGGGGAAGAAGCCGATCACGGCGCGCGTTTTCAGACTTTGTTCGCGCACGAAATCGTTCAGCATGAGGCGGGCGTCGTCGAAGAGCGAGCGCGCCTGCTCGCCCACCACCTCGTCGTCGAGAATGGCCGGATAGCGCCCGCGCAATTCCCAGGTCTGGAAGAACGGCGTCCAGTCGATGCGCTCCACCAGTTCCGCCAGCGGATAGTCATCGAAGATGCGCGTGCCCAGGAAGGTCGGCACCGGTGCGGCCTGCGCGGTGTCCAGCCGCTCGCGCCGTCCGCGCGCATCCTCGAGGGGGAGCAGGCGCGCCTCGCCCTGCGAGGACTCGCGCGCAACGCGGATGGTCCGGTACTCGTCGCGCGTGCGCGACTCAAAAGGCGCGCGGGTATCATCGCCCAGCAGCTGATTCACCACACCCACCGCGCGCGACGCGTCCAGCACGTGCACCACCCCGTGATCGTACTCGGGGTCGATCTTTACCGCGGTGTGCGCCACCGAGGTGGTGGCGCCGCCGATCAGGAGCGGGGTGGTGAAGCCCTGGCGTTTCATTTCGCGCGCCACCGTGACCATCTCGTCCAGCGAAGGCGTAATCAACCCCGACAGCCCGATGACGTCCGCGTTCTCGCTCTTCGCGGTGTCGAGGATGGTCTGGAAGGAAACCATCACTCCGAGATCTACGACATCGTAGTTGTTGCAGCGCAGCACCACGCCCACGATGTTCTTGCCGATGTCGTGCACGTCGCCCTTCACCGTGGCCAGCACGATCTTGCCCCGGGCGCGCACAGCGCCCGCGGCGGACTGCTCCGCTTCGATGAACGGCACCAGGTGCGCCACCGCCTTCTTCATGACGCGCGCGCTCTTGACCACCTGAGGCAGGAACATCTTGCCGGACCCGAACAGGTCGCCCACCACGTTCATGCCGTCCATGAGCGGCCCCTCGATGACGTGGATGGGGCGCTCGGCCTCCTGGCGCGCCAGTTCGACGTCGTCCACGATGTGCGCGTCCAGCCCGTGCACCAGCGCGTGCTCGATGCGCTCGCGCACCGGCAACGCGCGCCACGCCACGTCCGTCGCCGCCTTCTTCGCGCCGCCCGCCCGCATGGACTCCGCCACCTCCAGCAGGCGCTCGGTGGCGTCCGCGCGGCGGTTGAGCACCACGTCCTCCACGCGCGCGAGGAGATCGGCCGGGATGTCCCCGTAGACCATGAGCTGGCCGGCGTTGACGATGCCCATGTCCATGCCGGCGCGGATGGCGTGGTACAGGAACACCGCGTGGATGGCCTGGCGCACCGGTTCGTTTCCGCGAAATGAGAACGACACGTTGCTCACCCCGCCGCTCACGTGCGAGCGCGGGAAGCGCTGCTTCAGTTCGCGGCAGGCCTCGATGAAGTCGAGCGCGTAGGCGTTGTGCTCCTCGATGCCGGTGGCGATGGCGAACACGTTGGGGTCGAAGATGATGTCCTCGGGCGGGAAGCCGATCCTCTCCGTGAGCAGGCGGAAGGAACGGTCGCAGATGTCCACCTTGCGCGCCACCGTGTCCGCCTGGCCCTGTTCGTCGAAGGCCATCACGATCACCGCGGCGCCGTAGCGGCGCACACGCCGCGCGTGGTCGAGGAAGGCGTCCTCGCCTTCCTTGAGCGAGATGGAATTGACCACGCACTTGCCCTGGGCGCACTGCAGACCGGCCTCGATGACCTCGAACTTCGAACTGTCGATCATGATGGGGACGCGCGCGATATCTGGTTCGGTGGCAATCAGGTTGAGAAAGCGCCGCATCGCACCCACCGAGTCGAGCATGCCCTCGTCCATGTTCACGTCGATGATCTGGGCGCCGTCCTCCACCTGCTGGCGCGCCACCCCCAGCGCCGCCTCGTAGTCGTCGGACTGGATGAGCTTGCGGAAGCGCGCCGAGCCGGTGACGTTGGTGCGTTCGCCCACATTGATGAAATTCGAGTCCGGGCGGATCTGGATGGCCTCGAGCCCCGAGAGAATGGTGTAGCCGCGGCTCTCCGGGAGCCTGCGTGGCGGGAGACCGTGCACCGCCTCCACGATGGCGCGCGTGTGTGCCGGGGTCGAGCCGCAGCACGAGCCGACCAGGTTGGCGAGGCCGTCGTCGGCCATGTCGCGGATGGCGGCGGCCATGGCCTCGGGGGACTCGTCGTAGCCGCCGAAGGCGTTGGGCAGCCCCGCGTTGGGATACACGCTCACCGGGAAGCGCGAAATTGAGGAGAGCGCGGCCAGGAACGGTTTCATCTGCGTGCTGCCCAGCGCGCAGTTCAGGCCCACCGCCAAGAGCGGGATGTGCGAAACCGACGCGTAGAACGCCTCCGGTGTCTGTCCGGAGAGTGTGCGCCCGCTCAGGTCGGTGACGGTGCCCGAACAGATGACCGGCAGGCGCATCCCGCGCGCCTCGAACTCTTCCGCGATGGCGAACAGCGCCGCCTTGGCGTTGAGCGTGTCGAAGACGGTTTCGACCAGCAGGATGTCGGCGCCGCCGTCTATCAGGCCCCGCGCGTTCTCGCGGTATCCGGCGCGCATCTCGTCGAAGGTCACATTGCGAAAGCCGGGGTCGTTGACCTCGGGCGATATCGACAGCGTGCGGTTGGTGGGCGGCAGCGACCCCGCCACGAAGCGCGGCCGGGACGGGTCGCGCGCGGTGAAGGCGTCCGCCTCGATGCGCGCAACGCGCGCCGCCTCGCGGGAGATCTCGTAGGCGAGGTGCGACAGCCCGTACTCGTGCTGTGAGACCGGCGTGGCGTTGAAGGTGTTGGTGGTGAGGATGTCCGCACCGGCCTCGAGGAAGCGGCGGTGGATCTCGGCCACGATGGCCGGCTGGGTCAGGCACAGGATGTCGTTGTCGCCCTTGAGGTCGCTATGATGATCGCGGAAACGAGCGCCGCGGAAGGCGGCCTCGTCCAGGCCATAGCTCTGCACCATGGTACCCATGGCACCGTCGAGCACCATGATGCGCCGGGACAGTATGGAATCGAGTTCAGCGGTGCGGTCGCGCGCCGGAGCGGCCGTTCCCTGGGCGGTGGGGGAGAATGTCACGCGGTGGATATTCGGATCGAATGCATTACCTCGGTTGGGACCAGCAGGGTCCGTGCCATCTATTCTAGGGGGCCGGTGGCGGCCCGTCAAGAACGGGTGCTTGTTCCCCCGGCCCGGGGCGGGTAATGTGGTGGGGCTCCTTCCGTCACGGACCCATGATCCAGGCCATTCCTTACCATCTGGGCGCGTTCTTCGCGCGTTTCCTGCCCGACGCCATCAGCCGGGCCATCGCCTGGACGCTGGGTGAGGCCAACTGGCTGCTTCGTCCCCGGACGCGGCGCCTGCTGGACGAGAATTTCCGCATCATCCACCCGGAATGGACGGCGGCCCAGCGCCGGCGGGCGGGGCGGCGCACCGTGCACCACTTCGCGCAGAGCATCCGCCTCTTCCTGCAGATGCCGTTCCTGGATCCGGACGCGCTGTTCGCCCGTTGCGACGTGAGCGCGCTGCGCGCGGAGATCGACCGGCTCGGGGGCGACCGGCCCTTCATCGTGGCGTCCGCGCACGTGGGGCCGTGGGAGTTGGGGGGCTACTGCCTGGCGCGCATGGGGCATGCGGTGCACACCGTGGCGCTGGACCACCCCACGCGGCAGGTGACCGACTTCTACAGCGCACGCCGCGAGTACCTGGGTATCCACGCGCACCCCATGGGTGAGTCGTTCATGACCCTCAAGGAGGCGATGGACCGCGGGGAATCCGTCGCACTGCTGGTGGACCGATCCTACGGGAAGGCCAAGAAGCGCTTTGCCATTTTCGGGGTGGAGAGCGAGTTTCCCCTGGGGCACCTGGTGCTGTCGGCGCGATGCAACGCACCGGTGATCACGGGCGCGCTTGTGTTTGACGGGCGTGACCGCTTCAAGTACGTTCACGGCGGCACACACCTCCCCGAGGACAACGAAGACGAGTTCGAGAAGCTCGAACGCCTGCAGGAGCGGTGTCTGCGCGATCTGGAGCGGATCATTCGCGACTACACCGATCAGTGGTTCCACTTCATCCCGCTGGAGCGAACGGAAAGCAGTGGATAGCGCCGCACCCCTCGACGACCTCGCCGCCATCATCCCGGCCTACAACGCGGGCGCGCATCTCGCCGCCGTGATCGACACGGTGTCGCGCTACGTGCCGCGCGGACGCATCGTGGTGGTCGATGACGGCTCTTCCGACGACACCCGCGCGGTGGCACAGCGCGCGGGCGTGGTGGTGGAGGTGCACCCGCAGAACCGCGGCAAGGGCGCGGCCATTCGCAGCGGTATTGCGCGTGCCGCCACGCTGGGCGTGACCTACGCCATCCTGCTCGACGCCGACGGGCAGCACAACCCCGACCAGATTCCCGCCTTCGTGGCCCGGGCGCGCGAGACCGGCGCCGACATGGTGGTGGGGAACCGGCTGGTGGATACCGGCAACATGCCCTGGCTGCGCCTGGTCACCAACCACGTGACCAGCGCGGTGGTGTCGGCCCTCGCGGGACAGAAGGTGCCGGATTCCCAGAACGGCTACCGCCTCATCCGCCTGGCGCTCTTCGCCCGCATCCCGCTCACCACCTCGCGCTACGAGATCGAGTCGGAAATGATCATCCGCGCCGGCCGCGCCGGGGGCAAGATTGCCTCGGTGCCGGTGCAGACCATCTACGGGGCGGAGAAGAGTTTCATCAATCCGTTTATCGACACGGGACGGTTTTTGCGGATGGTCGTCAAGTCGGTGTTCTGGTAGACTGCGGTCTCCGAAGACGAGAATCGAGCACGGCCGCCCGGGGTACGGCCGATGTCACGATGCACAAGCGAATCCTCATTTCGAACGACGACGGTTTTGACGCGCGCGGCATCCAGGTGCTGGAGCGTGCGCTGCAGCCACTGGGAGACGTGTTCGTGGTGGCGCCGGACAGTGAGCAGAGCGCGAGCAGCCATTCGCTCACCATCCGGCGGCCCATCGATGTCAAGCGGGTGGACGATCATCACTACCGCGTCGTCGGCACGCCCACCGATTGCGTGGTGCTCGCGCTGCAGGTGATCCTGGACCGCCCGCCGGATCTCATCGTCTCGGGCATCAATCACGGCCCCAACATGGGCGAGGACGTGACCTACAGCGGAACCGTGGCGGTGGCGTTCGAGGGCACCATTCTGGGCGTGCCGTCGGTGGCCATCTCGGCGCTGCAGCGCAGCGTCGAGGACGAGGACGTCAATGGCCGGGTGGCGCGGCGCGTGGTGGAGCGCGCGCTCGAGTACGGGGTCCCGGCCGGAGCGCTGCTCAACGTGAACATCCCCAACCCGGAGAAGTCCCCGGTGAAGGGGCTGCGTTTCACCAAGCTGGGCTCGCGGCACTACGAAAACTTCATCGAACCGATCACGGCCGAACTCAAGACGCAGTACACCATCGGCGGCCGCGACCCGGTGTGGCGGGCGGATGACGGGACGGATATCGCAGCGGTGCGAATGGGGTTCGTGTCCATAACACCGCTGCACCTCGATCTCACCCACTACAAGGCCATCGTGGAGATGGAACGCTGGAGGTTCGAGCTATGAGGTGGCGCCAGTATCGAATCGCCCGGGAACGTATGGTGAGGGAGCACGTCTATGGCCGTGGGATCCGCGACCCGCGCGTGCTGGAGGCGATGCTGCGCGTGCCGCGGCACCTGTTCATCGACAAGGACGCGGGCAGCGAGGCCTACGCCAACCACTCCTACCCCATCGGCTTCCAGCAGACGATGTCACAGCCCTACATGGTGGCCTACCTCACCGAGAATCTCCGCCTGGAAGGCGAGGAACGCGTGCTCGAGGTGGGCACCGGTTCCGGTTACCACTGCGCGGTGCTCGCCAGCCTGTGCGCCGACGTGTACAGCGTCGAACGCGTCCCCGACCTGGCCGAGCGCGCCTCGTTTGCACTGCGCGACCTGCTGTTCCAGAACGCACACATCCGCGTGGGTGACGGCGCCGACGGCTGGCCCGATGCCGCACCCTTCGACCGCGTGCTGCTGACCGCCGCCGCGGCCAGCGTGCCCAAGGCCCTGCTTGCGCAGCTGGCCGACGGGGGATTCCTGCTGGGCCCGGTGGCCCGCGGCGACGGCACCCAGGAAATCGTGCGCCTGACGCGCGAAGGCACCCGCTTCTCGGTGGAGCGCCTCATCGAGTGCTCGTTCGTGCCGCTGGTGCGCAGCGCCCGCGCACCGTCGGGCAGCATGCGGGAGCGGTCCGCCGTCGAAGGGGAGGCGCGTGGATAAACTCCTCGCGACGCTCTCCGGGTCCCCGCACGTCCTCACCACCTTCGTCCTGGCCATGCTGCCCGTCTCGGAGCTGCGGGGCGCGATTCCCTATGCGATGACGGTGGGGGGGATGTCCTGGCAGGAGGCGTTCGTGATCTCGGTGATCGGCAACTTCGTGCCGGTCATTCCCATTCTCCTGCTCATCGGGCCCGTTTCGGAGTGGACGCGGCGCTGGCCCGCCTTCGATCGCTTCTTCACCTGGCTCTTCGAGCGGACGCGCCGCAAGGGGAAGATGATAGAGCGCTTCGAGGCCGTCGGGGTGTGCCTCTTCGTGGCCATTCCACTGCCCATGACCGGCGCCTGGACAGGCGCGGCGGCGGCGTTCGTCTTTGGCGTGCGCCCGCGCCTGGCGATTCCGGCCATTGCCGCCGGCATTCTGATCGCGGGGACCATCGTGACCCTCGTGGTGAACGGGGCCATCAGCTTCGTCGGGGTGCACGCCCCGGCGGCTCCGTGAGACGGGGAAGTATTGTATTGATTCACCCACAAAACGTGTTAGTATGGCCCCACTTAGGTTGACCCGGGAGCGCCCCGGGCGGCCACCGGCAACGTGTCGGGGCGTAGCGCAGCCCGGTTAGCGCGCCTGCTTCGGGAGCAGGAGGTCGGAGGTTCAAATCCTCTCGCCCCGACCATTTCTTCTTCCCACCCATGAGCGACGAACGCGTGAATCCGGCACCGTTCGACGACGAGCGCGCCGAGCCGTCTTACGACATCCAGGCGCGGTACCTCGCGGAGATCGGCCGCTACCCATTGCTCACTCCCGAAGAGGAGATCGAGCTGGGCCGCCGCCTTGCCGAGGGCGACGAGGAGGCCAAGCGCCGCCTGGTCATCTGTAACCTGCGCCTGGTGGTCACCATCGCCAAGCGCTACTCGCGCGGCAGCCAGACGCTGCTGGACCTCATCGAGGACGGCAACCTGGGATTGATCCGCGCCGCGGCAAAGTTCGACTATCGCAAGGGTTTTCGTTTCAGCACCTACGCCTCGTACTGGATCAAGCAGTCGATCAAGCGCGGTATCGCGAGCCAGTCGCGCGCCATCCGCATCCCGGTGCACATCTACCACCTGATCAACCGCTACATCCGCGCGGAGGAGGCACTGCGCAAGGACGGCAAGCCGACCGACGACGAGGCGATGTCCGAGGCGCTGGACGTGAGCGTGCGGCGGGTGAAGCTGGTGCGCACGCTGATCGTCGGCATCCGCGACGCGGACCCGGGGGCGAGCGCCGACGCGTTGCAACGCCTGGCCGCGGACCCGCAGAACCGCGGGCACGGCTCGCCGGAATCGATGGTCACCATGCAACTGGAGAACGAGGAGATGTCCAACCTCTTCGACCGTTGCCTCAACGCGCGCGAACAGGAAGTGCTGACGCTGCGCTTTGGCCTGGATGACGGCGAACCCAAGACGCTGGGCGAGGCGGGGCGGCAGGTGGGTGTCTCACGCGAGCGCGTGCGTCAGATCGAGAAGCGCGCCCTGCAGAAGCTAAACCTGGTGCTCTCGGGCAAGCGCCGCGCCGCGGACAACTAGCATCCATGGAGACGGAGATGATCGAACGCATTCGCGCCGCCATCCGCGACGTGCCGGACTTTCCCAAGCCGGGCATTCTGTTCAAGGACATCACCCCGGTGCTGAACGACCCGGCGCTGTTCGGCGGCATCGTGGACGCGCTGGTGGCGCGGTACCGGCCCATGGGCATCGACCGCGTGGCGGCCATGGAGTCGCGCGGGTTCATCTTCGGCGCACCGCTGGCGACACGCCTCGGAGCGGGCTTCGTACCGCTACGCAAGTTCGGCAAACTGCCGCACACCACCGTGGCAGAGACCTTCGACCTGGAGTACGGTACCGAGACGCTCGAGATCCACACCGACGCGGTGCGTCCCGGCGAGAAGGTGCTGGTGGTGGACGACCTGCTGGCCACCGGGGGAACCGCGGTCGCCGCGATCAAGCTGATCGAGAAGACGGGCGGAAGCGTGGTCGAGCTGGCCTTCCTGGTGGAGCTCGCCTTTCTCGGTGGGCGGAGCCGCATCGACGGGGTTCCCGTTTATGCGATGATCCGTTACGATTAGCGCCCGCCGGGCGCGATGCATCCGGATCCGGTGGCCCCGTAGCTCAGATGGATAGAGCAGCGGTTTCCTAAACCGCGTGTCGGACGTTCGAATCGTCTCGGGGCCACCATTTCTTTCTTGTTCCCATGGGTCTCTCTCAACACTGACCAAGGAGGTCTCTGCAATGCGCCGCACGTTGTGTTTGATCTTCCTCGCGGCCGTGTGCACGTTTGCGTCCGCGCCCACCCGCGCCGCGGATGCGCCGGTGCTCCGCGCCGATCTGGATGTGTACGGCCGTTCCGTGTCCACGCAGTCGAAGGAGGCGCAGCGCTACTTCGACCAGGGGGTGGTGCTCCACTACGGTTTCAACCACGAGGCCGCCATCGCGTGCTTCGCGTACGCCGGCGAACTGGACCCCACGCTCGCCATGGCGTGGTGGGGACAGGCAATTTCCGCCGGCCCCAACATCAACAACCCGCACATGGATGACGCCGCCGCGCAGGCCGCGTACGCGTCCGCGCAGCGGGCGCTCGCGTTGATTGCCACCGCCTCACCGGTGGAGCAGGCGCTCATCCGTGCCATCGCCACCCGCTACGCCTGGCCGCAGCCGGAAGACCGCCGTGCGCTCGACGTGGCTTACGCAAAGGCCATGCAGGATGTCTGGGAGGCGTTCCCGCAGGACGCCGACGTGGGCGCGCTGTGCGCAGACGCGGTCATGAACCTCTACCCGTGGGACCTGTGGTCGATGGACGGCGAGCCACGCCCGGAGACGCTGGAGATCATGGCGATCCTGGAAGCAGTGCTGGCCATGAACCCGACCCACCCCATGGCCAACCACCTCTACATCCACACCATGGAGGCGTCGCCGATGCCGGAGAAGGCGCTGCCGTCGGCCAACGTGCTGCGCGACCGCGTCCCCGGCGCCGGCCACCTGGTGCACATGCCCGGGCACATCGACATCCGCCTTGGCCATTATCAGGACGCCATGACCGCCAACCAGAAGGCCATCGAGGTGGACCGGTCGTGGGCGGCGCAGGGTGGTTTCTACACGCTGTACCGCGCACACAACTTTCACTTCCTCGCCTACGCCGCCATGTTCGACGGCCAACGCGACATTGCGGTGGCGGCGGCGCGCGAGATGATTGAACAGATTCCGCTGGAGGTGGTGCGCGCGTATCCGGACTTCCTCGACGGGTTCATGGCCGTGCCCACGCACGTGCTGGTGCGCTTCGGCATGTGGAACGAACTGCTGTCGGAGCCGGCACCGCCGGAGGATCTCGTGGTCACCGTGGCCTTCTGGCACTACGGGCGCACGGTGGCGTACGCGGCCCTGGGCCGTGTCGAGGAAGGGACGCGCGAATTCGCGGCCTTCCAGAAGGCGGTGGCGGCGGTGCCGGAGAGCCGGCTGATCGGCAACAACACGGCACTCACCGTACTGGATGTGGGGCTGCCCATGGCCGAGGGAGAGCTCGAGTACCGCAGGGGGAACGTTGAGCGCGCCTTTGAACTGCTGCGCACCGCGGTGGCGCGGGACGTGGCGCTCAAGTACGACGAGCCGTGGGGCTGGATGATGCCGGTGTCGCACTCGCTGGGCGCGCTGCTAGTCGAACAGGCGCATTATGAAGAGGCCGAAGCAGTCTACCGGGCGGACCTGGCCATCCACCCGAACAACGGATGGGCGCTGTACGGCCTCGCCGAGTGCCTGCGCATGACGGGCAAAGCGGACGAAGCCGCGCAGGTGGATTCACGCTTCAAGACGGCGTGGTCGCGATCCGACATCACCATCAAGGCGTCGTGTTACTGCCGAAGGGGAATGTGACGAAAGCGCAACGCGCCGGCTGCGCGCCCGGGGCTCTCGAAGCAACCTTCAAGTATCAAGTTAACTCGTTGGGGCGGATCATGTTGGAAGTGTCCGCGCTGGGCCCGGTCTGGTACAATCAAGGCTCACTCACGCTTAGCGAGCCACGGCCCCCGGGGTCGCGGTGAAGTGACTCCCGGCGCGATCACCGTCGGACGGAAGCGGGGCGCGCTTCGGTCCAGCGGCCGCGCCGGGTGGCTTTTGGGAGTACCCCGGCCGGATCGACGGGAACGTCGCTTCGCGCAGGGCGTTCGTCTCGGTGTTCTGGATGACGATCTTCTTGCCGGTTCCGGCGTCGATCGCCACCACCTCCCGGTAGACCTCGCTGGCGACGAGGCCACGCTCCGAGTACCAGAAGAGACGTCTATCCGGAGGGTTGTCACCCTCCAGCTGATAGACCACGGCAAAGGCGGTCTCGGTCCTGCCGGGCGTCGTCAGGGTGTCCAGGAAGGCCACCGTCGCGTCCTCGGCCGGGTTCCCGTCGTGCAGGAGCCAGGACGCGCCCGGCGAGAGGGGATAGGCCAGCCTGCGCGCGGCGGTGACGCTGTCCAGGCCGGCGGCCGCGCCCGGCGGCAGCCGCACGGGGAGATCGGCCCGGTAGAGGCCGCTGGCGTCCTGGCGGTAGCGCCGCCAGGAATACGTCGTGTCGGGCGCTCCGGAGAGCATGAAGCGCTCCTCCTCCAGCGCCCATACCGTGCCGTCGATCAACTCATCGGCCACGATTTCGCGCACCACCGTCGCGCTCTGATCGACGGGTGGCAGGGCGTCGCTGCCGTCCTCGGCGATGTAGCGGACCATGCGTTGCGCGTCGTAGGTCCAGGTGGTGCCGACGTCCAGCGGGTAGAAGGCCGTATCGCCGGGTGCCGGGAGCGGGTCCGGATGCATGCCGTCGTCGGCGCAGGCGAACGTCAGCAGGAGGAGGATCGCCGCCAGGGTGGGGGGGTGGGATCGTGTCGGGATGGCTCTCATCGGTCCGGACGGCCCGGGGCGACGGCCGTACCCATCCAACGGTAGCACGCAGGCCGCGTGGCGGGTGGAATTTCTTGCGCCTGCGCGGCCGTCTCCCTAAAGTAGGCCCTGCCGCCACGCGCACAAACATGACTGACCCCAGCGCCACCCCATTCCCGTGCCCGGCTTGAGACGCTCCTTGCGGCAGCACTCCTTTGGCGCCGTGGTTGCGGCGGTGTGCCTGCTGGCGGCGGGTTGCAGCGGGCTCGCGCGCACCGACGGCGGGGTCTTTCCGCCCCCGGAGCGCAACACCATCACCTTCTGGGGCCACGCCTGCAGCTATATCGACATCGAGGGCGTGGGCGTGGTCACCGACCCGGTGTTTCGTTCCACGCTGATCTCGCGCCACCACCGCGGCCCCGTGCCGCCGCCGTCGTCGTACGCAGGTGCCCGCGTTATCCTGATATCGCACGCCCACCCCGACCACCTGGATCCGCCCTCGTTGCGCACCTTCCCGGATGCGGCGGTGATCCTGTGTCCGGAACCATCCGCAAAGTACCTCGAGGACGCGGGACACGAGGTGCACGTGATGCGCGCGGGCGAGGTCTACCTGTTTGCAGGCGGCACCATCACCGCCATCGCCATGCAGCACATGGGCAGCCGCTGGGGCGTGCGCGCCGCCACCGACGGGCGCGCGCTGGGGTATGTGATCGAAACCCCTGCCGGAACCATCTTCTACACCGGCGATTCCAACTACTTCTCCGGCTTTGCGGAGGTGGGCTGGACGTACGACCCCGACGTTCTCCTGATCAACGTCAACGGCCACCTGGTCGGCGCCGACGCGCTGCGCGCGGCGTGGGCCACGCAGGCGCGGGTGGTGGTGCCAATGCACTGGGGGACGTACCCGTACTGGATCTTCGGGGGCAACAACCGTCCGCGCGACGAGGACATGATGCGGCGCGCGATGGGGGAACGGCTGAGGATTCTGGAAGTGGGGCAGAGCATGGCGTTGTGGCGGAGCGATTCGCTCCCGTAGCGTCCGCAACCCGGACTTCCGGCGCGGGGCCCCGGGCACGTATAATTGCGCATCAATCTTATCACCTGGAAGGAAGCGTCTTACACCATGAGCATTGTCGACCGTGTCGTTGCATCCTCGCTGCCGCTCGTCCCCAGACCCATCGTCCGCAGGGTGGCGGATCCGTACATCGCGGGTGAGACCATCGACGACCTGTTGCGCGTGTCCAGGGAGATGAACGCGGACGGCTACATGGTGGCCGCCGCGATCCTCGGTGAGTTCGTCTCGCGGCGTGAGGAGGCGGACGAGGCGGTGCGCGAGTATCAGGGCCTCCTGAAGAGCCTGAGCGAGCACCAGGTGGACGCCTACATCCACGTCAAACCCACCCACCTGGGGCTGACTATCGACCACGATCTCTGCGTTCAGAACGTGCGCGCGGTGCTGGGGTTCGCGAAGCCACTGGGCCTGTTCGTGCGCCTCGACATGGAGGACTCCCCCTGCACCGACGGCACGCTGAAGGTGTACCACGCGGTGCGCGGCGAGTTCGACAACGTCGGCGTCGTGATCCAGTCGCGCATGCGCCGCAGCCTCGACGACGTGCGCGCGCTGGCCGCGGTGAAGGCAAACGTGCGGGTGTGCAAGGGGATCTACGTCGAGCCCTACGCCATCGCCTTCACCGATCCGGAACTGATCAGCCGCAATTTCATGGTGCTGGTGGAGGAGTTGCTGGGTGCGGGGTGCTACACCGCCATCGCCACCCACGACGAACGCCTGGTATTCGAGTCCGAGCGGCTCATCGATCGCATGGGCATTCAGCGCAACGCCTATGAATTCCAGATGCTGCTCGGGGTGCTGGAGCCGCTGCGCACCCAGATTCGCGCGCGCGGACACCGCTTGCGGGTGGCGGTACCGTACGGCCCGCACTGGTACGCCTATTCGGTGCGGCGCCTGCGCAAGAACCCGGCGCTTGCCGGCTACGTGCTCAAGGCCATGTTCAAGGGCTGACCGTGACCCGCGGCCGCGACGAATACATCCACGGTACGGCGCCCGACGAGCAGCGCCGTCTTTCGCGTCTCAACGAACTCATCAACCGCCAGTCGCTGGAACGCCTGCGCATCACCCGTGGCGAACGCGTGCTCGACGTGGGGTGCGGCATGGGGCAGTTGACGCGCGCCATCGCCGCGGCCGGGGGTGTGGTGACCGGCGTGGAACGCAGCGCGGAGCAGATTGCCGAGGGCGTGCGCCAGGCGGGGAGCGCGGCCAGCGCCGCCGAGATCCGCCAGGGGGACGCAATGGCACTTCCGCTGCGCGACGACGAGTGGGGCACCTTCGACGTGGTTCACACGCGCTTTCTCCTGGAGCATCTCCCGCAACCGCAGCGCGTGGTGGACGCCATGGTGCGCGCGGCCCGTCCCGGGGGACGCGTCGTGCTCGAGGACGACGACCACGATCTGCTGCGACTGTATCCCGCGGTTCCGGCGTTCGAGGAGATCTGGCGCGCGTATATGCGCAGCTACCAGGCCGGCGGGCGCGATCCGCGCATCGGCCGGCGGCTTCCCGAACTGCTGGCGCGCGCGGGCGCGAACCCCGTGCGCTGCGACTGGCCCTTCTTCGGCGCGTGTCAGGGTGGGGAGGACTGGGATATCATCGTGGATAACTGCCGGGCCATCGTGACCGGCGCGCGCGAGGCGATCCGCGCGTGTGGAATCAGCGAGGAGGCCTTCGACACCGGCCTTTGCGACTACGACGCGTGGCGCGTCCAACGCGGCGCCGCCTTCTGGTACTGCACCTTCTGGGCCGAGGGTGTGAAGCCCGCCGCCGCGCGCGATTAGCCGCGGGGCAGCGACTCCGCGAGGAAGCGCAGGGCGTTTCCGCCGAGGATCGAACCAATCTCACCGTCACTGAAGCCGGCCGCTTCCAGCGCGGGAACCAGGCGCTGAACGCCGGACGCGTCGAAGGGCATGGCGACGGCGCCGTCAAAGTCGGAACCGAGTGCCACGTGATCGACACCCGCCACGTCCGCCGCGTGACGGATGGCGCGGGCGACGGCCGCCGCGTCGTCACCACACACCGCCCCATCCCAGAAGCCGATTCCCACGATTCCACCCGCGGCCGCAATGCCGCGCAGTTCGTCATCGGAGAGGTTGCGGTTGCCCGGGCAGGTGCCGTCCACACCGGCGTGCGAAACCATCACCCGGCGGACACCGCCTGCGAGCACATCGCCGATGGTCGCGGATGATGCGTGGGCGAGGTCCACGATGCCGCCCAGGGAATCGATGCGCGCCACCGCGCGCCGCCCCAGCGTGGTGAGTCCTCCCTTGTGCCAGCCGTGCGCGGAACCGGCCAGCGCGGTATCGGTCATGTGCACCAGTCCGAAGACGCGGAAACCGGCGGCAAAGAGCCGGTCGATGGCGAAGAGATCGCCGTGGAGGCCGTGCAGGCCCTCGACGAGAAGAACCCCGCCGGTTGTCCCCGACATTCTTTCCTCACGGATCATTTGCACGTCTGATGCGCGCAGCACGGGGACCAGCCGGCCACCGGACGCCAGTGCGGTGCGGTGGAACGTCTCCGCCTGGGCGAGGGCGCGCTCCACCGGGGAGCGCCATGCGGCCTCGGGCCAGCGGTTGCACACGGCCACCAGGGTGACCAGGTCCGGGCCCTGCGGCGTGCGCCGGTAGTTGGCGCCGAGGGGGAACGCGTTGGTGGCGGAGAAGACCTGAATGACCACGCCCCCGTCACGTAGCCGCGGCAGATCCACGTGGCCGCGGCGGGAGCGTTCCAGCAGGGGACGGTTCCACAGGAGCGCGTCGCTGTGCAGATCGACCACCGGCAGTGTCGTGGGGGGGACACCGCCGCGCGCGACCCGGGTCCGGTTGGCAGCGCGGTCCACCACAGCAACGCCGAACAGGAAGGCCAGCACAGCGAGGACGAACAGGGGGACGAATGCGGAGATGAATCGCATCGGCC
>JAOUHG010000013.1 GCA_029865265.1 Candidatus Krumholzibacteriia bacterium
CCCGAAGCGCGGCCAGGAGTTCCGGATTCCGGATCTCCGCGGCCATCGCCAGCGAATCCACACCCGCCGGCCCGAACGCCCGGGCGATCTGCCAGCGGTTGAACCCCTCGGGAACCGTGACCCGCATGGAAAGCACGTCGCCGCGCACCAGCGCGCGCAGGACATCCACCGGCGGGGTCCCGGGAATGAATTCATAGGTACCGCGCCGGATGTCGCGATCGTGGCCCAGCACGCGCGCGAAGAACGTGAACGTCCAACCGCGCCGCACCAGGCCGTTCGCCTGCAGTTCGGCCAGCACCGTGCCGAAGCCGTCGCCCTCGGCCACGATGATGCGCACGGGATCTCCGCCGCGGGCGGTACGCCGGGTCACGTCCGACACCACGAAGACGATGAACACCGCCCCGGCGATCGCCAGTGCGATGAGTACCTTGAACACGGTCTGCATATGTTTCATCGTTTCCTCATGGTCGCACGTCCCGGTGACGGTGCGCATCCAGGTATCCCTGCAGGATCAGCACCGCCGCCACCCGGTCCACCGCCCCCTTCTCAGCGCGCTCCCCGCGCAGGGTGCGTTCCGCCTCCACGCTCGACAGGCGCTCGTCCCACAGGTCGACGGGAACGTCAAAGGTCTTGCGCAGCGCGCCGGCCAGTTCGGTGGCGAGCCGCGAAGAATCCGTTTCCCGCCCGCTGAGCGCCAACGGGTAGCCCACCACGATGCGCTCGACGTCGTACTCGACCAGCAGCGCGCGCACGCGGTCCAGCAGGTCGCCGTCCCGGCGACGGTCGAACGTCTCCAGGCCCTGCGCGGTAATGCCAAGCGGATCGCTCACCGCCAGCCCGACACGCCGCTCGCCCGGGTCCAGGCCCAGGATGCGCCGTTCTCCGGCGGCCCGCGTCACGGGTTCCTCTTCAGGACCACGACGGTGAGGTCGTCCTGGTTCTCGCCGTCGCCGAAGGCACGCACGTCCTCGATCACGCGCCGGCACACGTCGCGCGCACTCATGTCACCGTTGCGTTCCAGCACCGAGCGCAACCGGGGCGCGCCGTAGTAATCGCCGTTACGCGCCTCGGAATCCGTGACGCCATCCGTGTACACCACCAGTGAACCACCCGCGGGCACGTGACAGTCGCATTCGAGATAGTCGAACTCCTCCAGACACCCCAGCACCATGCCGCTCTCCTCGATCATGCGGGCGCCGGCGCCGGTGACGAGGAAGGGAAACTCGTGCCCCGCGTTGCTGAAGCGCACCGCACCGCTCTCCATGTCCAGAACCGCGTAGAACACGGTGGCGAACTCCGCGGCACTGGTGTTGCGGTACAGCAGCCGGTTCAGACGCGCCATCATGTCGCGCGGTTGCGTCTGCGCATCGGTGTTGGTTCTCACCGTGGCCTGCAGCGTGGCGGTCAGGATCGACGCCGGGATACCCTTGCCGGAAACGTCGGCCACCACTACCACGAGCCAGCGCCCGTCGACGAGCACAAAGTCGTAATAATCACCGCCCACCTGCCGGCTGGGAACGGTGACACCGAACAGGTCGAACCCCGGCAGCGATGGCGGCGCGCTGGGCAGCATCTGCATCTGGATCTTGCGCGCGATCTTCAACTCCTCTTCGAACACCTTGCGTTCCACGCTCTCGGCCAGCAGCCGGATGTTCTGGAAGGCGGCGCCGATCTGTGTGGACAGCAGCGCCAGGTGGCCGAGTTCCTCGGCGCCGTAGGTCAGGCCGTAGACCTTCTCCGCCAGGGTCACGTAGGCCACGCAGGTGCGGCCCTGGATGATGGGTACGAACACGTCGATACCGGCCGGCAGCAGATCGGGCCTGAGCGTGGGCGGCGCGTCGCCATCCTCGCGCCGCTTGCGCGGGCGGCGACGCCACGGCCGGCGGCGTGGCTCCGCGGGTGCGAGAAGGTCGCGGCGCCGCACCGGCTCTCCGATCTTGAGCAGCGCCGCCGCCACCGGGTCGCTGCCGTTGGAAACCAGCACCAGCCGCGCGTCGGACGCGTCGAGCACCTCGCGCAGCCCCCGGGTGACGGTAAGATCGAGGTCTTCGCGTGTCGTGGCCGCGGCCACCCCGTCGCCCACGCGCTTGAAACGCTGCGCCAATCCACCGCGCCCACGCGCCAGTGCGTGCTCGAGAACCGATTCCGCGCGTTCGATGGCGGGTTGAAACGCAATAACCACCAGCATCACGAAGCCGGCTTCGAAAGCTTCACGGCCACCCGCGCTGTACTGGCCGAAGAATATGGCGATAGGGCGCACCAGCAGCAGGTAGATGCCCGCGAAGAGCGCGGCCACCACGCCGTACAGCAGCGAGCGCTCCAGCACGTTGCGTACGCCGAGAAACTGGTGACGAATGACCGCGTAGGCGATCGCCCCGCCGCTGGCCACCAGGGACAGGTTTAGCAGCGCGAGACCGGTGTTGTCCGGGATCGCGGGGATGCGGGCCAGCAGCGCCACCTTGGCGAAGGTATAGAAGATAACGCTGGCCAGCACACCCAGCGCCACCACGCGCAACTGGCGCGACAGGCGCGCGTTCACCGGCCCGTTCTGGCTGCGGTTGAGAATCTCGAGCGCGACCAGCGAGTAGACGATGTTGACGACGGCAAACAGGTTGCGGTGCACGCGCTCCAGCATGCGCACCAGCGCGCCCAGCACGGCGTCGAATCCCGTCAGCGTGAGTTCGCGCGGCCCCACGCCGAACTCGCCCTCGGTGGCGATGCTGTCGGGCATGCGGGAGAGTTGATCGAGCATGCGGTCGCCGAACATCATGGCGGCGAGGTGGAAGATGTAGGGCAGAAAAATGACCAGTCCCAGGGCCGGGTAGCGGTTCAGAACGCGGTTCTCGGTGGGAAAACTGAGCGCGAAGAGCAGCAGGGACGGAAAGTAGAACTCCCACAGGTACTCGAAGTTGACCACCATGCTGGTATAGAGCACAGCCCCGTCGCGCAACGAACGCTCCAGGATGATGCCGGACGCGGAGAGCAGCGGTCCCACGCTGGCGAAGAACAGCATCAACGCGGCGGCGCGGGTGGGGGCGCTGTTGCGGCCCACGCGCAGCAGGGTGAGGGCGAGCAGGAAGCCGGATACCCCGACGACGAGGTAGACCAGCGATATGACGACGGTAAAGGGACCGGTCATTGGAAGCCGCTCCGGGGACGGCCGCTACGCACGGCTGCGGTTTCCCCTTCTACGTATGTCCGCCGCGCACGGTTCCGGTGGGTATCGCGGCTTGAGGCGGGATCATTCCTCCGGCCCGTCGTCTCCGCGATTCTTGGCGAGTTCGACGTACAGACCGCCGTCGGCGTAACGGAACGAAAGCCTGTCGGTGAAGGCCTTCATGATCATCAGACCCCGGCCGCGCTCGCTCATCGGGTCCGGCGGCGAGTCTTCGTCAAGGGCCTTCTGGAAATTGAAGCCGCTGCCCTCATCCTTGACGCTGGCAGCAAAAGACTGCCCGTTGAAGCACAACGTCACGACCACCCGCTTGTTCGGATCGAACCGGTTCCCGTGCTCAATGGCATTGCTGCACGCCTCGATCAACGCGGTACTGACGTCATTGATCGCATCCAGGGAGAACGAGAACTCCCGTGCCAGGTCCTGGATGGCAGCATCCACCGCGCCGAGGTACTTGAGGTCGCTCGGGATGTTCAGGATCATTTGCTCGACGTTGCCGCCCATACGCCGCTTCCGCTGTCGCCGTTGATCGAGACGCTAGCTGGCGGGCGTGAAAGCTTTCAACGCATCCTCTTCCGCCTCGAAGGACTTGAAGAGGAGATTGAGCTTGGTGACGTAGAGGATACTCTCGATGCGATCCGACGCGTGCATGACGACCAGGTCGCCGCCCGCGCGCCGAACCGACGTGTAGCCGCTGATGAGGATGCCGAGACCGGTGGAGTTGATCCACGAGACCTTCTCCAGGTTCACGACCACGTTCTTCTTGCCCTGGTCGATGAGGGACTTGAACACGTCGCGGAAAACTTCCGCATCCGGGCCGCCGGTCAGCTTCCCGTTCAGGTCAAGAATAACCGCGTTCCCAACTTCTCTCTGCGTGATCTTCAAGCTAGACCTCCTTCGCCCGGTCTTCCCGGTACAGGGTTTCCAGGGCGAGTCGCATGTCGGCGGGCAGCGCCGTCGTGAATGTCATCCGCCGCGCGGTTTCCGGGTGCGTGAACGACAACACCGACGCGTGCAGCGCGTGTCGTCGCATGATCTTGAGCAGGCGTTCGATCGTCTCCCGCGAGCGCGCACGTCCCGTTCTGATCCTCTGCCTCCGGCCACCGTAAACGGAGTCCCCCAGGAGCGGGTTGTCGATATGAGCAAGGTGGACGCGAATCTGATGCGTCCGTCCCGTCCGGGTGGTCGCGCGAATATAGTCGAAATGGTAGTAGGTGTCCACCACGATCACCTCGGTGGCCGCGGGGCGTCCCCCCGGCACGACCGCCATGCGCTGGCGGTGCACCCGGTGGCGCGCAACCGGCTCGTCGACGGTCACGCGCGGCGCGCGCAGGTTGCCGAAGACGATCGCGTGGTAGGTCTTGTCGAAGCGCCTCTCCTTGATCTCGGCGGTTAGCGCCCGGTAACTCGCGTCGGTCTTGGCCAGCACCATCACGCCGGAGGTATCCTTGTCCAGCCGGTGCACCACGCCCGGGCGGTCGCCACCCCCCAGTCCAGCCAGCGTGGTGCCGCGCCCCAGCAGCGCGTTCACCAGCGTCCCGTCCCAGTTGCCGTGCGCGGGGTGAACCACGAGTCCGGCGGGCTTGTTCACCACCACCAGCGACTCGTCCTCATACACCACCGCAATATCGATTGATTGCGGCGCGGGGACGGCGCGGGTCGCAGCGGGCTGCGCCACGGCGCCGGCTTCTATCTCGATGGTGTCACCCGCCGCCAGCAAATGGCTGTCCGGCCGCGCGCGTCCGTTGACACGCACGGCGCCCGCCGCATTGAGGGATTGGATCCGGGTCCGCGAGTAAGCGGGAAGCGTGGCGGCGCAGTAGCGGTCGAGGCGCTGCCCGGCGCCGCTTTCGGCGACGACAACTGTCAGACGTGCGTCGCCCATGGCCGTGCCCTGCTAACGCTCCGGCGCGCGCTGGTCGCGCGGGGCAACCAGGGCGCCGTCGGTGGCGGGCGCGTCGACATGCGTTTCCTTCGTGCGCAGCGCAACCAGCACCAGCAGCGCCGCGCCGATCGTCACCGCCATGTCCGCAACGTTGAACACGGGCCAGTAGTGACCGGTGAAACCGATCTGGATGAAGTCGATGACCTCTCCGTGCAGGACGCGATCGACGAGGTTGCCGATGGCCCCGCCGAGGACAAGGCCCAGGCACAGGCGGCGGAACTTCTCTGCGCGCGGCAGACGAAACGCCACCAGCGAGATCAACACCAGCGCCACCACGCTGGCGACGATGAAGAACAGGCGGCCACCCTGGAAGATACCGAACGCCGCGCCCGCGTTCTTGACGAGCGTGATGTTCAGAAAGCCGGCAACGATCTCGTAGTTCTGTCCGTTTCGCCAGATGAGCTGTTTGGTGAGCTGGTCGATGACGACGACAAGTGCGGCGGGAACAAGAAACCGCACGCTAGCTCCTCTGCATCTTTTCAGCGCGGGACTGGCACTTGATGCACAGCCGCGCGGCGAGAAACGCCTCGAGACGCCGCGGCGGAATCTTCTCGCTGCACTCCTCGCACACACCGTAGGTGCCCTTGTCGATGCGGCGCAGGGCAGCCTCGAGTGCGATCACGTAGTCGGTGCCCTGGCTGGCGTGCAGGAACGCCTGCTCCTGTTCGATCACGTCGGAGCCTATGTCGGCCATGTGGTTGGAGTAGCTCTGGTTCCCGGACTGGCTCGCCGCCATACCCTGGATCTCCTCCTCGATCATGCCCAGCCGCTGGAGGACGCGCTGCCGTTCCGCTTCGACGAGTGTCCTGAAACGCTGCAGTTCTCTCTTGTTCATCCTGCACAACCTCTTGTATTAGAACACTTTACAGCAACAGCCACGCCACTGGAGCGACCGAAAGATAGTACCGCTCCCGGGGAGTGTCAACGACATTTCTGCACCCACAACGTGACGCGCTCGCCATCCAGATCCAGTTCCGTGCGGTGCTCCCAGTCCACCTCGCCGCGCGCGATGTCGTCGGCCAGCGTCTCGGCGGCGATCAGTTTGCCGGCGGCATCGAAGACGCGCGCGGTGGCCTCGCCGCCCTGGTAGCGCAGGCGGATGCGATCGGTCACCTCGAATCCCGAGTTCTTACGGAGATTCTGCAGGCGATTGACAACCTCGCGCGCCGCGCCCTCCAGGCGCAGCTCGTCGTCGAGGGTGAGATTCACGATCACGGTGATACCGCGTTCCTCGGCGGCGCCATACCCCTCGGCCGCGGCCACCTGCACGCCGGCGTCTTCGCGGGTGATGGCAACCGCCTCACCGTCTACTTCGAGCGTGAGCGCGCCGGTCTTCATGAAGGCGGCCAGTTTCTCCTGGGGCGCGGACTTGATGGCCGCGGCGATGCGCGGCACGCGCTTGCCGTACTTCCTGCCCAGCACCGGGAACGCGGGCGTGGCGGAGAGACGGACCAGGTCGCCCAGTTTGTCCACCCTTCGCACCGCGCGCACGTTCAACTCGTCGAGCACCAGGCCGGAGATCTCGCTGTCATCGATGAAACGATCCAGCGACGCGCCGTCATTGGAATGAACCAGTATCTCGGAGAGCGGCTGGCGCACGCGGACACCCGCGTCGTTGCGCACCGTGCGCCCCAGCGACACCACCGCGAGCGCAACGGCCATCTTTGCCTCCAGCGCCTCGTCGATGGCGCCGGCGTCCGACACCGGGAACGACTCCAGGTGCACGCTGCTGCCGTCGCCGTCGGTCGCGGTGCGGCCGCGCAGCGCCAGGTGGATCTCGTCAGAGAGATAGGGGACGAAAGGTGCGAGCAGGCGCGCCATGCCATCCAGCACCGTGTACAGCGTGTTGTAGGCCGCCAGCTTGTCCGGGCCCATCTCGCCCTTCCAGAAGCGGCGGCGCGACCGGCGCACGTACCAGTTGGAGAGTTCGTCGAGGACGAAGCGCTCGATGGTACGCGCGGCGCGTGTGAGGTCATACTCGTCCAGCCCGCCGGCCACGCGCGACACGGTGGTGTTGTAGCGCGACAGGATCCAGCGGTCGAGCAGCGAAGGCTCCCCTGCTTCCTTGCCGTGGCGGTAACCGTCGATGGACGCGTACATGGCGAAGAAGGCGTATACGTTGCGCAGGTTCTCCAGCAGCTTGCGCGCGGTGTCCTTCACACCGTCGCGGTCGAAGCGGGTGGGCGTCCATGGCGGGCTGGTGGTGCAAAGGTACCAGCGCAGCGCATCGGCACCGTCGTCGTCGAGCACGTCCCCGGGGTCCACGGTGTTGCGCTTGCTCTTGGACATCTTCTGCCCGTGCTTGTCCAGGATGTGCCCGGTGGTCAGGCAGTTGCGGAACGGACTCTCGCCCCGAAGGAACACCGAGATCGCCAGCAGCGAGTAGAACCAGCCGCGCGACTGGTCGATGCCCTCGGAGATGTAGTCGGCGGGAAACTGCCGCGCGAACATGCCGCTTTCGTCCCACGGGTAGTGGTACTGCGCAAAGGGCATGGCCCCGGAGTCGAACCACACGTCGATGACGTCCTTCACGCGCCGCATCACGCCACCGCACGCGCACGCGAGTTCCACGTCGTCCACGAACGGCCGGTGCAGGTCCAGCGACGCCTCGTCGGCGGCCAGGTTGGTAGCGCGCTCGCGCAGTTCCTCGATGCTCCCCACCGCGTCGCGCTCGCCGCACGCGTCGCAGGTCCAGATGTTGAGCGGCGTCCCCCAGTAGCGTTCGCGCGACAGCGACCAGTCCACGTTGTTCTCGAGCCAGTTGCCGAAGCGGGACTCCCCCACGTCTTTCGGGATCCAGTTCACGCGGGCGTTGGCCTCGATCATCTTGTCCTTGTACGATGTGGTGCGGATGTACCACGACTGCCGCGCGTAGTACATCAGCGGGGTCGAGCAGCGCCAGCAGAACGGGTACGAGTGGGTGACGCGGGCGCTCTTGTACAGCTTGCCGTGTTGCTTGAGCCACTTGATGATGAGGGGATCGGCGTCCTTGATGAACTGGCCCGCCCAGTCGGTGACCGCGTCCTCGAAGGTGCCGTCGGTCCGCACACCCTGGATGAGAGGGATCCCGAACTCCTGGTGCATGCGGAAGTCGTCCGCGCCGAAGGCGGGTGCGATGTGCACGATGCCGGTGCCGTCCTCCAGGCTCACGAAGTCGCCCGCGATCACGCGGAAGGCACCCTCGGTGTCCTTGTAGTAGTCGAACAGCGGCTGGTAGGAGGCACCCACCAGGTCCGCACCCTTCACGCGATCGAGCACCTCGACCTCCCCGTCCAGCACACCGAGCAGCGCCTCGGCCAGCACCAGCACCTCACCGTTGTGCGACACGCGCGCGTAGGTCTCCTTCGCCGCCACCGCCAGCGCGGCGTTGCAGGTGAGCGTCCACGGGGTGGTGGTCCACGCCAGGAAGAACTCGTCGGCGCCGCTGCGCTTGAATTTGATGTACACGCTGGGGTCGGTGACGTCCTTGTAGCCCTGGCTGACCTCGTGGCTGGAGAGCGAGGTCTGGCAGCGCGGGCAGAACGGGACGCTCTTGTACCCCTGGTAGATCAGCCCCTGCTTCCAGAACTCCTTGAGAATCCACCACACCGTCTCGATGTAGCGGTTGTCGTAGGTGACGTAGGGGTGGTCCATGTCCACCCAGAACGCGATGCGGCGCGTGAACGTCACCCAGTCCTTCTCGTACTTGAACACGCTCTCCCGGCACTTGCGGTTGAACTCGGCGATGCCGTACGCCTCGATCTGCTCCTTGCGGTCGAAGCCGAGTGAGCGCTCCACCTCGATCTCAACCGGCAGTCCGTGCGTGTCCCAGCCCGCCTTGCGCACCACCCGGTGCCCGCGCATGGTCTTGTAGCGGCACACGAGATCCTTGCACAGGCGTGCGATCACGTGGTGCACGCCGGGCCGGCCGTTGGCGGTGGGCGGGCCCTCGTAGAACACGTAGGGGTTGTCCGCGGGGCGCTCGTCGACGCTGCGCTGGAAGATGCCCTCGCGCTCCCAGTACGCGGACATCGCCTCTTCGGCGGCGGGCACGGCTTGCGACGAGGCCAGCCTAGGGAAACGGGTATCGCTCATGCGTTCCTGACCGGGTGCGACGCGCGTCACGCCCGCTTGAGGTATTCGACGACCAGGCGCCGCAACTTCGGTTCGGCGGCGTTGGCGGTGGCGATGATGCGCTTTAAATCCGCCGGTTC
The DNA here is from genome assembly GCA_029865265.1 of Candidatus Krumholzibacteriia bacterium. Taxonomy (NCBI): domain Bacteria; phylum Candidatus Krumholzibacteriota; class Candidatus Krumholzibacteriia; species Candidatus Krumholzibacteriia bacterium. Next base: position 9,314 of record JAOUHG010000013.1, read on the forward strand.
GAGCGCGTCCGGTTTGCACAGGTCGGTGACCACGCAGATGCCCAGCACCTTCATGCCCGCGTGCACGGCCACCAGGTTCTCCGGCACCAGCGACATTCCCACCACATCCGCGCCCATGCGACGCAGGAAGCGGTACTCGGCCGCCGTCTCCAGGTTGGGCCCGGCCACGGCCACCAGCACGCCACGGCGCAACGGGGTGCCGGTTTCCAGTGCGACGGCTTCCATGCGGGCGCGCAGCTCGCGCGAGTACGGCTGCGACATGTCGGGGAAACGTTCCCCCAGCCGGTCGTCGTTCCAGCCGATCAACGGGTTGTCGCCCATCAGATTGATGTGGTCGGTCACGGCCACGAGGTCGCCGAGATCGAGGTGCGGGTTCATGCCGCCCACCGCGTTGAACACCAGCAGGTCCTCCACCCCGAGCGCGCGCATCACCCGTATCGGGAACGTGATCTCCTGCATGGAATAGCCCTCATAATAATGAAGACGTCCCTGCATGGTGATGACCGGCTGGCCGCTCAGCGTGCCCATCACGAAGTTGCCCTTGTGGCCGATGGTGGTGGACTTGACGAAGTGGGGAATCTCTTCGTACGGAACCACGGTGTCGACCAGCATGGCGTCGGCGAGGTCACCGAGACCCGTGCCCAGCACGATGCCGGTGCGTGGCTTCAACCTGCTGCGTTTGGCAACCGCCGCGGCGGCGTCCTGGATTCGATCGTAGAGTCCGTGCATGCGTTGCTCCCCGGCCGCGCGCACCCGCGCCTGGCCGCGCCCTGGTTCCGGTCCGTTCTGTGAACGGCGCATTTTATCAGATGCCCATGACGGGGAAAACGCCGAAAACGGGCGCGGCCCGCGGGATTCCCCGCGGGCCGCACCTGCGTCAACGAGATGGAGGTTGCTACGACGCGTTGGGACCGTCGGGGGGACGCGGCGCGGACGCCAGCCGCTGCAGGTCGCGCCGGATCTGCTCGATATTCAATTCCGATTCGGACGGCTCCGCATGGACAATGGGCTCGGGAGAGCGCGGCGGAATGGATGCGGCCCGGTGCTCCGGCGTGAAACCGGACTCGGTCTCCAGTGGTTCCGGCGCGATGGTATCGCGCTGGCTCTGCGAGAGGCGCTCGAGGATGTCCCCGATGCCGGCAATCTGCTCGTCGTCCGAAGCCTCCGGCTGCGGCCGTGTCTCTGCTCTGGGCCGCGGGGCCGGTGCGGGCCGCTCGGCCGGTGCCGGACGGGGCGCGGGCGCCGCCTGCGCCGCGCGCGGTTTCTCAAAGAGCGTCTTGGGCCGCGGCGCGGGCGCCGCGGGGCGTGCCGACGAACGCTGCGGCTCTTCCGGCAGGGCCTCGTCCTCGGCCCGGAAATCGTTCTCCGCCGACTCGATGAACTTGACGTGCGACTCGGCCACCACCTTCATCTTGGCCAGGTAGCCGTCGCGCTGCGAGCGCAGACGCTGCACTTCCTGGCGCAGCCGCGCGGCTTCGCCGGTGATGTTGCGCAGGGCGCGCTCCGCCTCGAGCTGCGCCTCCTTGACGATCAGACTCGCCTCGCGGCGCGCGTTGTCCTTGGACTCCACCGTGACGCGTTCGGCGGTGAGCAGCGTGTCCCGCAGCGTGCGCTCGATGGACTTGTACTCCTGCACCTTGTCGTCGAGCTCGAGCAGCCGCTCGCGCAGCGCCTTGTTGTCGTTGAGCACGGCCTCGTACTCGTCGGCGACGGTGGCGAGAAACGCATAGACCTCGTCCGAGTCGAGGCCACGCATGATCCTGCGGAATTCCTGTTTGCGAACATCCAGCGGCGTAATACGCATCGTCAATCCTCCTGCGAGGCCGGGTCCATTGGCGCTCGCGGGCTTCTGTGGCCCGGATTCCCCTGTGCAAGCCACGCGCCGGGAAGCACATCCGCCCGGCAATCCTGTCCGGGTCGGCAACCCGTTGTGCTACAACAAAGTACCCGTCGATCCGGCGCGGCGCAAGGCCGGTTTGAGCGGGCAGCATACAATGAGGGTCCGCCAGGTGGTAAGAAATTTCTCAGCCGACTGGTTCCGGCCGGTCCCCCGTGATCACCCGGCCCACCCGGATGATGGTGGCCCCCTCCTCGATGGCGGCCTCGAAATCGCCGCTCATCCCCATGCTCAGCTCGGGCAGCGCGAGACCCGTGGCGCGGCGGGTCTCCTCCGCCAGGGCGTGGAGTTGCCGAAAACAGCGCCGTGTGTCGTCGGGGCCGCCCGTCAGCGGACCGATGGTCATCAGCCCGCGGAAGTCGAGATGCGCGAGACCGGCGAGCGCTTCGCCGGCGGCCACCGTCTCACCAGGAGCGACCCCGTGCTTGCTCGCCTCGCCGGAGGTGTTCACCTCCAGCAGCACCGCCGCGCGCACCCCGCGCTCACCCGCGATGCGGTCCACGGTTTCAGCGATGCGCACACCGTCGATGGCCTGCAGCAGATGCACGCGCCCCACCACCTTTCCCGCCTTGTTGCGCTGCAGCGGTCCCACCAGGTGCCAGCGGCACGGCTCCCGGACCGCGTCCAGCTTCGTCAGCAGCTCCTGCACCCGGTTCTCACCGATGTCACCGATTCCCGCACGCGCGATCGCCTCCACCATGTCGGGTCCAAAGGTCTTGGTGACGGCGACGATGGTCACCGCCTCCGCGGGCCGTCCGGCCCGGCTTGCGGCGGCGGCGACGCGCTCGCGGACGCGCGCCACGTTGGCCGCAATGTGGGTGTGTGCGCTGTTCATTGGACTGTCAATCTAGACCCGTCCGGCGGCGATTGACCACCGCAATCCCGCGCCGCGCGGTGTTGAAAACCATCCACCGTCTATCCACCGCCAATCCACATTGCAGGCCCGCGGCCATTTGCTTATCTTATATATTAATAAGGAGATACAGCATTACTTGATAATGATTTCACAACACGGAGAAAGGCTTGACGGCCCTGTGGCCGGTCCGTACTATGGCCGAACCTCAATCGGTAGGGGTGGTGGGATCGACGCCCCCAACATGTTGGGTCAATGACCACAACAGGTTACGTCGGTCGGCCGCCGGGCCTCCCAGGCCGCCGCTCCTCGGTTGACCCTTAAATAACTACTGGTAAACGAGTTACGGCAAAGCACCGGCAGGAGAGCCATGGAGATCACGAAGGTCAAGAAGCGCAACGGTTCCGTCGTCGACTTCGATCGAATCCGCATCGAGCGCGCGATCGAGAAGGCGTGCACCGCCACCGACGTCGCGGTCTCGTCGGAGTTCTACTCGCTGGTGACGGACGATGTCACCGCGGTCATCGAAGAGAAGTTCGAAGAGCGCATCCCGGGCGTGGAGGACATCCAGGACGTCGTCGAGATGATGCTCGCCGAGCGCGGTCTGTTCGAGGTCGCCAAGGCGTACATCCTCTACCGCAAGGAGCGCGAGGACTTCCGCCGCCACAAGCAGGACGAGCTGCTGGAGAAGATCGACCGCCGTGAGATCAAGGTGGTCAAGCGCAGCGGCGACGTGGTGGAGTTCAACATCGGCGAGATCGAGCGCGCCATCACCAACTGCTGCGAAGGTCTCGACGGAACCATCGACATCATCGGCATCCTGCGCGACACCAAGCTGGGCCTCTACGACGGCATCCAGACGTCGCAGATCAACCAGGCCGTCATCATGGCCATCCGCGCGCGCATCGAGCGCGATCCGGTGTACTCGACGCTGGCCGCGCGCTTCCTGTTCAACGACCTGTACAAGGCCGTGCTAGCTGTCGACGAGTTCTCGGACACCTTCGCCGACGCGCACCGCAGCGGCTTCATGCAGCGCATCAAGCAGGGCGTGGATGCGGGCCGGCTGGATCCGCGCCTGCTGGAGTTCGACCTGGCCCGCCTGGGCGGCGAGCTGCGCCCGGAGCGCGACCGCCTGTTCACCTACCTGGGCGCGCAGGTGCTGTACGACCGCTACTTCCTGAAGAACCTGCAACAGGAGATCATGGAAACGCCGCAGTACTTCTGGATGCGCATCGCGATGGGCCTCGCGCTCAACGAGGCCGCCGATCGCGAGGCGCATGCGCTGCGTTTCTATGACGTGATCTCGTCGCTGCACTACGTGCCGTCAACGCCAACGCTCTTCCACTCGGGCACCAATCACCCGCAGATGAGTTCGTGCTACCTAACCACGGTGAAGGACGACCTGTCGCACATCCTCAAGAGCATCGGCGACAACGCGCAGCTCTCCAAGTGGTCGGGCGGCCTGGGCAACGACTGGACCAGCATCCGCGGCACCGGCGCCATGATCAAGAGCACCAACGTGGGCAGCCAGGGCGTGGTACCGTTTCTCAAGATCGTCGACGCCACCACCGCGGCCATCAACCGCAGCGGCAAGCGCCGGGGTGCGACCTGCGTGTACCTGGAGACGTGGCACTACGACATCGAGGACTTCCTCGAGCTGCGCAAGAACACGGGCGACGAGCGCCGCCGCACGCACGACACCAACACCGCAAACTGGATCCCGGATCTGTTCATGAAGCGCGTGCTGGCCGATGGCCCGTGGACGCTGTTCTCGCCGGACGAGACCCCGGACCTGCACGACCTGTTCGGTCGCGCGTTCGAGGAGCGCTACGAAGAGTACGAGCGCATGGCCGACCGCGGTGAGATCCGTCTGTTCCGCCGCACGCGGGCCGTGGACCTGTGGCGCAAGATGATCACCATGCTCTACGAAACCGGGCACCCGTGGATCACCTTCAAGGATCCGTGCAACGTCCGCTCCCCCCAGGATCACGTGGGCGTGGTGCACAGCTCCAACCTGTGCACCGAGATCACGCTCAACACCTCGATGGACGAGACGGCGGTGTGCAACCTGGGTTCGATAAACCTCTCGTGCCACATCGACGACGGCAAGATCAACCACGAGCGTCTGCAGTACACCATCAAGATGGCGGTGCGGATGCTCGACAACGTCATCGATCTCAACTTCTACCCGACGCCGGAGTCGCGCCACGCCAACCTGCGCCACCGTCCCATCGGCCTGGGCGTGATGGGACTGCAGGACGCGTTGTATATGTCCAACCTGGCCTTCGGAAGCGAGGATGCGGTGCGCTTCTCGGATGAGATCCAGGAGTTCATCTCCTACCACGCCATTCTGGCGTCGTCGGAGCTCGCCGCCGAGAAGGGCCCCTACCCGACCTTCGCGGGCTCCAAGTGGGACCGCGGCATCTTCCCGGTCGACACCCTCGATCTGCTGGAGCAGGAACGCGGTCTGGCCACGGGTGTGGATCGCCGTTCACACCTGGATTGGAAACCGGTACGCGCGCACGTGAAGCAGCACGGAATGCGCAACTCCAACACCATGGCGATTGCGCCCACCGCGACCATCGCCAACATCGCCGGCTGTGTTCCGTCCATTGAGCCGATCTACAAGAACATGTACGTGAAGTCGAACTTCAGCGGCGAATTCACCATCATCAACAAGTTCCTGGTCATCGACCTCAAAGAGGCCGGGCTGTGGGACGAGGACATGATGGAGAAGATCAAGTACTACGACGGCAGCGTGCAGCGCATCGACTCCATTCCGGAGGAAATGCGCGCGCGTTACCAGGAAGTCTTTGAGATCGATTCCGACTGGATTGTCCAGCACGCGTCCCATCGCGGCAAGTGGATCGACCAGAGTCAGTCGGTCAACATCTTCACCACCACCAAGTCCGGCAAGCAGATTTCCGACATCTACATGGCGGCATGGAGAATGGGACTGAAGACGACCTACTACCTGCGAACGCTGGGTGCGTCGTCCATCGAGAAGTCGACGCTCGATTCGAAGAACAAGAAGTTCGCGACCGGCGCCGCCCACGTGGCGGAGACGGAAACGGTGCCCGCGTCGCAGGTGAAGAGTGCGTGCTCGATCATGGACCCGTCGTGTGAGGCGTGCCAGTAAGGAACGAAAGGTAAAGCACCATGGAAACCAGGACCCCGAACGAGAAAAGAATCCTCAACTGTTCGTCGACGGATCCCAACAAAATCCTCCCCATGAAGTACCAGTGGGCGCGCAAGCACTACAAGGACGGCGTGGCCAACAACTGGACACCCGAAGAAGTGAACATGCAGAAGGACGTTGAGATGTGGCGCAGCCCGGACGCCCTCACCGACGATGAGCGCCGTCTGGTCCTGTGGAACATGGGATTCTTCTCGACGGCGGAAAGCCTCACCGCCAACAACATCGTGCTGAACGTGTACAAGCACGTCACCAATCCCGAGTGTCGCCAGTATCTGCTGCGCCAGGCATACGAAGAGGCCATCCACACCGACACTTTCATCTACTGCTGCGACACACTCGGCCTGGACCCGGACGAGGTGTACAACATGTACCTCACCATCCCGAGCATCAAGCAGAAGGACGACTTCGTCATCGACATCACCAAGTCGATCCTCGATCCGGCCTTCACCACCGAGGGCCGCGAGAACACACAGCGTTTCGTGCACGACCTGGTGGGCTACTACGTCATCATGGAGGGCATCTTCTTCTACGCCGGCTTCGTGATGATGCTCTCCTTCCTGCGCCAGAACAAGATGGTGGGTGTGGGCGAGCAGTTTCAGTTCATCCTGCGCGACGAATCCGTGCACCTGGCCTTCGGAACCGACCTCATCAACACGGTGGTCATGGAAAATCCGGAGATCTGGACGGATGCTTTCAAGGCCGGCCTGGTGGAGAACATCAAACGCTCGGTGGATCTCGAGATTGCCTACGCCAACGACTGCCTCCCCCGCGGCATCCTGGGGCTGAACGCGGAGGCCATCGGTCAGTACGTGCGCCACATCGCCGACCGCCGCCTGGAGCGCATCAACCTGCCCAAACAGTACAACGTGGCCAACCCGTTCCCGTGGATGAGCGAAGTCATCGATCTCAAGAAGGAGAAGAACTTCTTCGAAACCCGGGTGACGGAGTACCAGAGCGGCGTGCTCAGCTGGGAGGAATAGGCCCCCCGCGGCAACCGGGAGCCGGAAGGCGCCCCGCCGGACCGCCGGTGGGGCGTTTTCGTTGCGCGCCGAACTTCTCGTTGCTACCGCGCCGCTTGCGCGATACTCTTGAACCGGTTCGGCACCCCCGAGGTATCACGCTGCTCCAGGTACTCATCACCACCGGCCGGGTCATCCACGAGATCCGGGTTCTGTTCGGCCAGCGGCTCGTTCCGCTCATGGCCGCCGGGCTCGCTTTCCATCTGCTGCTCGGCCTGATCCCGTTCCTGTTCATCACCACCGCGGCCGCCGGTTTCTTCTTCCAGAACCAGCCCATCACCGAGAGCAATCTCTACGACACCCTGCTCGGCCTGCTGCCGCCCGGCGCGGGCGAGGCGGTGCTGGGGAACATCACCTCGCTGGTGCAGAGCTGGGAGGGCTTCGGCGTGCTGGGCCTGGTGTCGCTGTTCTTCGTGGCGGCGGGTCTGTTCGAGTCGCTGGAGTGGAGCATCAACGGTGCGATGGGCTCGCGGCGCAAGGTCGGCTTCCGCATCGCCGCCTGCTCACCCTGGCCTACGTGATGGGGGCCATGCTGTTTTTCTCCGTGGCGGCGGTCGGCGACTACGCGTTCCAACTGCTGCTGGCCGCCCCCGGCCTGCAGGAACTGACGTCGCTCATCCACGTCCCGCGGCGTGCGTTCTCGACCGGCTCCTTCACGGTGTTTCTGCTGATCCTCTACCTCTCGATTCCGGCGCGGCGGCCGCAGTTGCTGCGCGCGGTGATCGTGGCGGTGCTGGTGGCGGCGGGCTGGGCGCTGCTGCAGAAGCTGGGCGCCACCGTGACCATCTACATCTCCCGGCGGCACGCCGTGTACGGTGCGCTGGCCGGCGGCGCGCTCTTCCTCACCTGGATGTACCTGCTGGCCCTCTTCATCCTGCTCGGCGCGCTGATGCTGGACGTGTGGTCGCGGGCGGTGCGGCGGCTGCCGCTGGACGCCGACGCGGGCTGGTCGGAGGGCATCGGCTAGATGCCTGCGCCCGCAGCGGACCCGCATGTGCTCGTACTGGGCGGCGGCTTCGGTGGGCTCTACGCGGCGCGAACCCTGGGCGCGGCCGGCGTACGCGTGACGGTCGCCGACCGGCGCAACTTCCACCTCTTCCAGCCGCTCCTCTACCAGGTCGCGACCGGCGGGCTCTCGCCCGGTGACGTCACCTACCCCATCCGCGCGGTCCTCAACCGCTATCCCAGCGCACGCGTGATCCAGGCCGACGCGATCGACATCCGCCCCGGGGCGCGTGAGGTCGTGTTCGCCGATGCCCCGGCGCAACACTACGACGCCCTCATCGTCTCCACCGGATCGCGCACCTCGTACTTCGGTCACGACGACTGGGCGGTGCGCGCCGCCGGCCTGAAGAGCGTGGAGGACGCGCTCGATATCCGCCAGCGCGTGCTGGTCGCCTTCGAGCGCGCGGAACTGGAGCCGGACGCGGCGCGGCGCCAGGCGCTGCTCACCTTTGTGGTGGTGGGCGGCGGTCCCACCGGTGTCGAACTGGCCGGCGCCATCGCGGAGCTGGCGCACAAGACCATGGTGCGTGACTTCCGCTCCTTCGATCCGCACGACACACGCGTGATCCTGGTCGAGGCGGGCCCGCGCATCCTCCCCGCGTTTCCCGAGCCCCTGTCGCGTTACGCCGCGCGCGCGCTCCAGGCCCTGCGCGTGGAGGTGCGCACCGGCGTCACGGTGACCGCGGTGGGAGACGATGCCGTGGCCACCAAACACGGGGACGCCGCGGGCACCATCCCCACCGCCACGCCGCTGTGGGCGGCGGGGGTGAAGGTGGCGCCCTTCGGCGACATGGTGGCGGGACGTTTCGCCGCCGCACGGGACAGGCAGGGACGCATCATGGTGGGCGGCGACCTCACCATTGCCGGACACCCCCGCGTGTACGTCATCGGCGACCTCGCGCACGCTTCGGGCCCCGACGGGAATCCGCTCCCCGGCCTGGCCCCGGTGGCGATGCAGCAGGGCGAGTTCGTGGCGAAGCACATCCTGGGACGAATTCCCGCAGGGCGTCCCTTCCGCTACCGCAACAAGGGACAACTGGCAGTGATCGGGCGCAACCGCGCGGTGGCTGACTTCGGGCGGGTGCGATTCACGGGATTCCCCGCGTGGCTGGTGTGGGTATTCGTACACATCATGTATCTCATCGAATTCGACAACAAAGTAATGGTGCTGATGCAGTGGGCGTTCGGCTACGTCACCCGCAAACGCGGCGCGCGGCTCATCACCAACACGGGAGACGGATGAAACCGAACGACCTCAAGAGCATTCGCGGCCTTCTGACCGACATGGATGGCGTGTGGTTAGTGGGAAACACGGCGGTTCCCGGCGCCGCAGAAGCACTGGCACGCCTGCGCTCACGCGGCCTGCCGATGCGCTTCGTCACCAACACCACCACCCGCACTCCCGCACAACTCTCGGCGAAGATGCGCGCCATGGGCCTCGACGTTCCGGCGGACGAGTTCGTCACCACGCCGGCCGCGACCGCACGCTACCTGCGCGCCCAGGGGATATCCTCGGTGCGGCTGGTGGTGGCGGACGCGGTGCGCGGCGCGTTCGACGGCTTCACCGAATCCGCGCGCCCCGAGGCGGTGGTCATCGGCGACGTGGGCGAGGCGTGGAACTGGGACCTCATGCAGGATCTCTTCCGCACCATCATGAACGGTGCGCGCATGATCGCCATGCACAAGGGACGCTACTGGCAGGTGGCGGACGGGCTGCGCATGGACATCGGCGCGTTCATCGCGGGGCTGGAATACACCACCGGCCAGACGGCGACGGTAATCGGCAAGCCATCGGCGGAGATGTTTCGCACCGCGCTGGAGAGCATCGGCATGGAGGCGCGCGACGTGGTGATGGTGGGAGACGACGCCGACATGGACGTGGCGGGCGCACAGCGCGCCGGCATTCGAGGCGTGCTGGTGAAGACCGGCAAGTACCGCGACGAAACCTTCGCCGCCTCGGGCGTGATACCCGACCTCATCCTGGAATCGATCGCGGCGCTGTCCTGATCAGTCGCCCTCGGGCACGGCACTCTCGATGTCCAGCACGACCTTCCAGACGCGGTTCTCCTCCAGGCGCCAGATGCGCACGTAGTACGCCGCAACCGGTGCACCGCGGTACCCGGCGGTGTAACCGAGATCGCCGGAGGGAGCAACGTCGGCGTCGGTCGCGCGCATCACGCCGCCACCACCCGCCCCCGCCGCCGCCATGACCGCCGCCCTGCCCAGAACCGGCGCCGCGCCGTCCCGGTAGCGCCGCACATCCGGGGCCCCCCAGGCGCCGAAGGCGCCGGCCGCACCACGCGCAAACGCCTCCGCGAACGCGGCGTCCGCCGCCAGCAGGCCGGCACGCTTCTCCGCCATGCCCGCCGCGTCGCGCGGCCACGGGTCGGGATCGTCGGAGGTGCGAAACGTCAGCGCGGGAGTCGCCGGCATGCGCTCGTGACCGATGCCGATGTCGACGGCCACCTTCCAGCTCCCGCCGGCCGGCTTCTTCCACACCGACACGAAGTGTCCGAAGGCCACCGGATCCGACTCCCGGTCGGGGCTGAACGACCACGGCCCGGTGGTGAAACCGAAGTCTGCAGACGCAGCGATCTCCGCGTAGACCGGCTGCCACGCGAGCAGAACCGCGGACGGCGCGCGCCCTTCGTACAGGGCGCGTCCATCCACCGGCCCGGGGTTGAACAGCAACGCCCCGTCGGCGAGGTTGGCGAGAAACGCGTCGCGCACCGACACCGTCTCCGCCATCTTCGCGAAGGCGCGTTCAGCTTCCACCAGCGAAGCGACTGGCGGTGGCATGGCGGGGTCCCCCGCGGTCGTGGACATCAGCATGGCACCAATCAAAAACCAGGGATGCATGGTGGCGTCTCCTCGCTGTCACAGGTTCCAGTGGCCGGCCTGGGCCGCTCGGATCGCGGCCAGAGTGGGGGCGAACCTCCCCGCCGCACCATTGTGCACCGCCACGGCGGCCCGCGGCGACTGCATTCGTTTGAGCACGATCTCCGTGCAACGCTCCAGCGCGGCCAGGTCGTAACCGCCCTCCAGCACCGCCACGCAGCGGCCACCGGCGAAGCGCGCGGCGATGTCGAGCACCGCGCCCGCCATGGCATCGAAACCCGCGTCGCTCACGCGCATGCCGCCCAGAGGATCGTCCGCGTGCGCGTCGAACCCCGCCGACACCAGCACCAGTTGGGGCGCGAACGCCTCCGCCACCGGACGCACGACGTGATGAAATGCTGCGGCGTATTCGTCGTCCCCCCAGCCACCGCTCATGGGGATGTTCACCGTGTGCCCCGCCGCGTCCCTGCCGCCGGTCTCCTCCGCGGCGCCGGTACCTGGATAGAACGGAAACTGGTGCAGCGACACCAGCAGCACGCGCGACTCGTCCCAGAACATCTGCTGGGTCCCGTTGCAGTGGTGCACATCCCAGTCCAGCACCAGGACGCGCTCGAGCCCGTGCTTCTCCATGGCGTGCGCCGCCGCCACCGCGATGTTGTTGAACAGGCAGAAGCCCATGGCGTGGTCGGACTCCGCGTGGTGACCCGGCGGGCGCACGGCCGCGAAACCGTTGTCGAGATCGCCCGCCATCACGCGGTCGACGAGGTCCAGCACACCGCCCGCCGCCCGGCAGGCCACGTCGTAGGAATCCGGCGACATGAAGGTGTCGGGGTCGAGCATCAGCGAACGCCCGGCGGCGCCCTCCAGGATGTTCACGTAGAAGGGATCGTGCACGCGCGCGAGTTCGTCGTGGGTGGCGCGGCGCGTTGCGGGAAGCACGCTCACGCCGAGACGGTCCGAGCGCGCCGCCAGCCGGAGCAGTTGCTCCATGCGCGCGACGCGCTCGGGATGACCTTCCGGCGTGATGTGCCGGAGGTAGACTTCGTCGATGTGAAAACCGGTCCTCAAGGCACGCTAGTCTTCGTCGTAACGCGCTTTGAGGTTCTCGACCACACTCGCGTCGGCCAGCGTGGTCACGTTGCCGAGGGCACGGCCCTCCGCCACGTCGCGCAACAGCCGACGCATGATCTTTCCGGACCGGGTCTTGGGAAGATCCGCCGAGAACACGATGCGCTCGGGAATGGCAAACTTGCCGATCTTCTTCGCCACCCAGTCCTTCAGCTCCTTGTCCAGTCCATCGTTGCCGGTGACACCGTCCCGCAGGCTCACGAAGGCCACCAGCGCCTGGCCCTTGAGTTCGTGCGCCACGCCGATGACGGCGGACTCGGCCACGCTGCTGTGCTCCACGAACGCGCTCTCCAGCTCCGCGGTGCCGATGCGGTGACCGGCCACGTTGACCACGTCATCGATGCGCCCCACGATCCAGAAGTTGCCATGCTTGTCCTTGCGCGCGCCGTCGCCCGCAAAGTACGTTCCCGGCCACTTGGCCCAGTAGGTGTCCTGGTAGCGTTTGGGATCGCCGTAGATACCACGCAGCATGCCCGGCCACGGCTTGCGGATGCCGAGGTAGCCGACCTCCGCCGCCTTGCCGTCGTCGCTGTTGACGACCGGGTCAATGCCGAAGAAGGGCTGGGTGGCGCTTCCCGGCATGGTGGCGGTAATGCCCGGCAGCGGCGTGATCATGATGCCACCGGTTTCGGTCTGCCACCACGTATCCACGATGGGACAGCGCTTGCCGCCGATCGCCTTCTGGTACCACATCCACGCCTCCGGGTTGATGGGCTCACCCACCGTACCCAGCAAACGCAGCGAGGAGAGATCGTGCTTCGCCGGCCACTCGTCACCCCATTTCATGAAAGCGCGGATCGCTGTGGGCGCGGTGTAGAACACGGTCACGCCATAGCGCTCCACCATGTCCCAGAAGCGGCCCCGGTCCGGCCAGTCCGGCGCGCCCTCGTAGAGCAGACAGGTGACGCCGTTCTGCAGCGGACCGTAAACGATGTAGCTGTGCCCGGTGACCCACCCGATGTCGGCCGTGCACCAGAACATGTCCTCCGGTTTCAGGTCGAACACGTACTTCGTGGTGAGGTAGGTGTAGACCATGTAGCCACCGGTGGTATGGATGATGCCCTTGGGCTTGCCGGTAGTGCCGCTGGTGTAGAGCAGGAACAGCATGTCTTCGCTGTCCATCTTTGCCGGCGGACAATCCGCCGACGCGTCCTTCACGATTTCGTGGTACCAGACGTCGCGGCCGTCCTTCATGCGGCATGGAAATGCGTCGGCCTCGCCGCGGCGCACGACGATGACATGCTTGACGCTGGGGCAGTCCTCCACCGCTTCGTCGACGATGTCCTTGAGCAGCAGCGCCTTGCCGCGGCGCCAGCCACCGTCGCCAGTGATCACCAGGTTGGCCTGGCAGTCCTGCACGCGGTCGCGGATCGACTCCGCGGAGAATCCGGCGAAGATCACCGAATGCACCGCGCCGATGCGCGCGCACGCCAGCAATGACACCACCAGTTCCGGCGTCATGGGCAGGTAGACGGCGACGCGGTCGCCCTTCTTGATGCCCAGCTCCTTGAGGGCATTGGCAAACTTGTTCACGTCACGCGCGAGTTCCGCGTAGGTGAGCACGCGTCGATCGCCGGGCTCCCCCTCCCACACGATGGCGGCCTTGTGCCGCGCTGGAGTGTCGAGGTGACGGTCGAGACAGTTGTAGGATATGTTGGTCTTGCCACCCACGTACCACTTGAAGAACGGCGCCTTGCGGTCGTCGAGTACGCGGGTCCACTTCTTGAACCAGTGCAGGTCCTGAGCAACGCGGCCCCAGAACTTTGCGGGGTTCTTGATACTCTCCCTGTATAGTCGTTTGTATTCAGCTTCAGATTTGATGTGCGCCTGGGCACGAAACTTGGCCGATGGTTTGAACCGGCGGTTCTCCTTCATAACACTGTCGAACCGCCGCGGATCGATGCTGGCCATGTGAGTCAAACTCCTTTCCCTTGTCGAAATCGAACGGCCTGTCCTAGTCTATCGGAGTAACGCGTCCGAACCAACGCCCTTTTTGGAAGAATGGCCGCAGCATGATCCATCCCCGCCGCATCGATCGCCCCGCGTTTGCGTGGGCCCTGTACGACTGGGCCAACTCCGCGTTCTCAACCACCGTCATGGCGGGCTTCTTTCCGGTGATGTTCAAGCAGTACTGGTGTGCCGGCGCGGACGTATCCGCGTCGTCGGCCCGGCTGGGCTTCGCCAGTTCGGTCGCCGGCCTGGTGGTGGCGCTGGCCGCACCCGCGCTGGGTGCGGTCGCCGACGCGGGCGAGTCGCGCAAACGGTTCCTGCTGATCGCCGCGGGGGTGGGCGTCGCGGGTACCGCGGCGCTGTTCGCCGTGCCGGCCGGACAGTGGGTGCTTGCCGCGGTGGTCTTCATTGTCGCCACCGCCGGCTTTTCCGCGTCGATGATCTTCTACGACGCCCTGCTGGTGGACGTTTCCACCCCCCGCACGGCGGATTTCGTTTCCGCATACGGGTTTGCGCTGGGATACCTGGGCGGCGGCATCCTGTTTCTGCTCAACATCTTCATGTACCGTTCTCCCGCAACCTTCGGCATCGCGAGTCCCGAGGATGCGGCGCGCTGGTCGTTTCTCACCGTGGCCGTATGGTGGGCTCTCTTCTCGATTCCGCTCGCCCGCGGCGTGCGCGAGCGCGCGGTGCAGCGGCGCGTCGCCGGCGCGACCCGGCGCGGGTTGCACGAGATGGCCGACACGCTGCGCCACCTGCGCCGGCACCGCGCGGTGCTGCTGTTTCTGCTGGGATACTGGTTCTACATCGACGGCGTTCACACCATCGTGCGCATGGGCATGGACTACGGTCTGTCGCTCGGCTTCCCCGCCGGCACGCTCATCCTGTCCCTGCTGCTGATCCAGTTTGTCGGCTTCCCCGCATCGCTGCTCTTCGGCAAGATCGGCGACCGTTACGGTGCGCGCACCGGCATCTACATCGCCATCGCGGTGTACATCGGCATATGCATATGGGGTTATCTGCTGTCGCGCCCGGTTGAATTCTACGCACTCGCGGTGGCAATCGGCCTGGTGCAGGGCGGCATCAACAGCCTTAGCCGCTCGTTCTACTCGCGGCTGATTCCGGAGAACCAGTCCGCGCAGTTCTTCGGCTACTACAACACCATCGGACGCTTCTCCGCGGTGCTGGGTCCCGCCGTGATGGGAACGGTGAGCCTTGCCACCGGCAATCCGCGGCTGTCGATGCTGGCGATGATCGCGTTCTTCGTGGCGGGTGCGATGTTCCTTGCGCGCGTTCCCGCGCAACCCCTATCCTCGCCGCAGGAACCCATCCCAGCCGGCGGAGCCGATTCATGATTCACATCCAGGACCTGGTTCAGCGCGTCAACGAAGGTATCGAGCGCGCGCGCGCCGCGGGGGTCGTCGAACCCACCGCCATGACGGTGGCCACGGTGGACGAGCACGGCCGTCCCGCCGCGCGCATCCTGCTGCTCAAGCACGCCGACGAGCACGGCTTCGTCTTCTACACCAATCTCGAGAGCCGCAAGGGCCGCCACCTGGCCCGTTTCCCCTGGGCGTCGTTGTGCTTCTGGTGGGCGCCGCTGGCGGAGCAGATCCACGTGGACGGCCGGGTGAAGCCGGTGAACGCCACCGAGGCCGACGCATACTTCGCGTCGCGGCCGCGCGGCAGCCAGATCGGCGCCTGGGCCTCGAAGCAGAGCGACGCGCTCGAATCCCGCAAGGTGCTGCTCGACCGGGCGGCGGAGGCCGAGGCGCGGTTCGCCGGGCAGGACGTCCCCCGCCCGCCCTACTGGTCCGGATTCAGGCTCATCCCCGACCGCTTCGAGTTCTGGTACGGGCGCGAGGACCGTCTGCACGAGCGCTTCGAGTACCGCTTCGAAGACGCCCGCTGGCAGGAGCGCATCCTTTCCCCGTGACAAAAAGCCATTGCGAACACGGGGGTTGAACTGGTAAGATTCCCGACAGTCCCCGTTGATTCAGAGCCCGGCCTCCCCACACGCGTGGCCGGTTGACGAGCCCCGACGGCGTAATTTGTTGGAGGACTGCATCTTGCGAGTTCGCATACGTCGCCAGCTTGCCCCGGCTGTCGTGCTTTCCATTTGCCTTACCCTTCCGCTGTTCGCGCAGAACGCGCGCGCCACGAGCCTGCCGCGCCTGGCAGCGTCGCTCGATTTGAGCCGCCTGGCGGCATCCGTCACGGCCGCGACCGACGCCGCGCTTCAGGCGGACGAATTCTCCCGCGCGATTCCCACGCGCGTCACCCTGCCCGCCAGCGTGGAGCTGCTCGGCGCCACCACCGAGGTTCGGATCGGCCTGCCCCATGAGGCGAACCTGGGTATCGAGGTCACCGACGAGTCCGGCGCCATGGTGTGCAGCGCACGGGTCCACATGCCGGCCGGCTGGCAGAAGGTGTGCTTCAGCGGCCGCGGCCACGACGGCAAGTCGCTCGCCAACGGCGTGTACTTCTACCGGGTGGCCGTCGAGGGTGACGTCATGGTGACCCGGGTCGTCATCAATCGCTGACACCCCATCGAGACTTTCGAAGAGGCCGGTCGATTCGACCGGCCTTTTCTTTTTGCGGACACTTGCAATCCCCACCGTGATGCCCGCATGCTGCGCGAATGCGCGAACGGGCCGGGGTGATCATCGTGGGCGCGGGGGCGGCGGGTCTCATGACCGCCATCCAGGCGGCGCGCGCCGGCGCGCGCGACGTGCTGGTGCTGGACGGCGCCCGCAAGCTCGGCGCCAAGATCCTCATCGCGGGCGGCGGGCGTTGCAACGTGACCCACGACGTGGTGGACGAAACCGCCTTCGCCGGTTCGTCGAGGAACGCCATCCGCAAGGTGCTGCGGCGCTTCGACGCGCAGGCAACCATCGCGTTCTTCGACGGGATCGGGGTGGAACTCAAGCGCGAGACAACCGGCAAGCTGTTCCCCGTTACCGACAGCGCCCGCTCGGTACTCAACGCGCTGCTCACCGAGGCGCGCAGGCGCGGCGTGGAGATTGCGTTTCCGCGGCGCGTGAACGCCATCGCACCCGCGGGTGACGCCTTCGATGTATCGGGAGAGTGGGGCTCGCTGCGCGCCGCGCGCGTCGTCATCGCGACCGGTGGCAAGAGCGTTCCCAAGTCCGGGTCGGACGGCTTCGGATACGAGCTGGCGCGCCGTCTCGGCCACTCGATCACGCCACTGCTCACACCGGGCCTGGTGCCCCTCACCCTCCCGCGGGGACATTTTCTCCTCAAACTCGCGGGCATCACCATCCCCGCCACCATCGAACTGCGCTCGGGTACGGGCGGGCGCACGGCCGCGTTTACGGACTCCACCCTGTTCACCCATTTTGGACTCTCGGGGCCATCGGTGATGGACATCAGCCGTTACTACCTGCACGCACTGGCGGAGGATAGTGGCGCCGCGCTGTTCGTCAACTTTCTCCCCGGGACAACCGCGGCCACTCTCGAACGCGATCTGATCGCGGGCGCACGATCAGTGGCGGGCGTGCTGCGCGAGCGGCTGCCGGAACGGCTCGCGCGCGCGTTGTGCGACGATGCCGGCGCGGACCCGTCGGCGCGCGGCGACCAGCTGCGCCGCGAGACGCGCCGCGCGCTGGTGGCCACCGTCTGCGGGTTGAAGCTTCCGGTAACGGGTTCGCGCGGCTACAACTTTGCGGAAGTGACGGCGGGTGGTGTGCCGCTCTCCGAACTCCACCTGGAGACGATGGAATCACGCGTGTGTCCGGGGCTCTACCTGGTGGGCGAGATCTGCGACGTGGACGGCCGCATCGGCGGCTTCAACTTTCAGTGGGCGTGGTCCAGCGGGTTCGTGGCCGGAACCGCGCTGGCAAGGAACGGCTAGCGCGCCGTGCGCGCTCTGACCAGCGCGCGCCAGTCGGTGACCAGGCGCAGCGTGGTGCTGCCGCCACCCTCCGGCACCGAGACCAGCAACCGCTGTCCGTCGGGTGCGATGTCGGCGGGCCCCGCAATGGTCCGGCCGCCGAACACGGTCTCGGCTGCGCCCAGCACCAGCCGTTCCCCGCTTCCGTCCACTGCGACACGCCGCACCAGTCCGTCCGACCCGACGTACAGGACGCTGCGGCCATCGGGCATCCACCGCCCGGTGCGCGCGCCGCGATCCGACACCTGGAAACGCGCATCCGGTGACGCGTAGAGCGCGGCGTACAGTTCATCCATCCCCGATTCGTTGGAAACGAACAGTACCCAGCGGCCGTCGGGGGAGAACTCCTGCGCCCTCTCGGTGGCCTGCGATGTGAGCAGCTCGCGGGGCTCGTCGCTGCCGCTGACGGGTATCGTCCACACGTCGCTTCCCATCTGTGTCTGCTGTACATCCACCAGCAGGTCGCGGCCGTCGCGGGACCAGTCGATCAGCTGCATGGAGACTTCCTTCATGTCCAGGATCTGGCGGCGCGCGGCGGAACCGACCGCGGACTGCACCCATATGCGCGCGGAGCCGTCGGCGTACGCCACCTCGCGGCCGTCCGGCGCCCAGAGGGGAAACACTGCCTGCTCGGGTCCCAGCGTGAAGCGCGTGCGAACCCCGCTGTCGATATCGAACATCCACAAGTCGAAGCGATCACCGCGCATGCTGGCCACCACGCGTTGGCCGTCGGGAGAAATCCGGCCGGCGCCGATGAACGCGCCGGGTTCACCCAGCCGGCCGACCTCGTTGCCATCGAGGTCGAACCACGCCAGCCGCGACGACTCGAAGGTCTCTCCGGAGAAGAACAGCATGGGACCGCGATCCACCAGCGCGAAGGCACCGGTGTAGCGGTACGGGTTGAACTGCACCGCCTCGGCAATCGGAACCGGCTCACCGGAGCGTTGCAGCGTGGCCGGATCGAACGCCTGCACCACCAGGTTCCGGTCCACCAGGTAGGCGATGTAACCCGGGTCGAGGTAGCGCGCCTCGCTCAGGCACTCGAACACCCGGCGCGTCTTGCCGTCGCGGACATCGACCACATGGACCGCCGCGGAATCGAGCTCCACCGAGCCCACCACGTACAGCAGCCGTTCGCCGTCGGGCAAAAAGTGCGGCAGACGGTGGGTGGCCCCCTTTTTCTCAAGCCGGGTGAGCACGCGCGGCGCGCCTCCCGAGGCGGAGATCGCGTGCAGGCCTTCCAGCGCCCCGGGCGCATAGACGATGGTCCCGTTGGGACTCCACCCGATGCCGCGCCCCTCCGGTGCGTCGGCCAGCGTCTGCACCACGCCACCCTGCGCCGGAATGCGCTTGAGCTTGCCGTTGGCGAAGAACGCAATCACGCGCCCGTCCGGCGACCAGGTGGGATAAGTCCCGTCATCGGTACCGGCGAGCGCCGTCATGGTGGCGTCGTCCAGGTGGCGCAGCCAGATCTGCTGGTCCTTCCCCTCCCCCGCCGCGGCGATCGCGAGGGTGCGTCCGTCGGGTGAAAGCGACAGCGAGGCGTTCTGCAGATCGAGCTGCATGCCCTCGGGGAGCGCCAGGCTGACGTCGAACAGCGGCGCGGGTTCGGGGCGGTGCAGCATCCACCCGGCCAGCGCACCCACGACGGCGAGCGGCAGCGCCACCGCGACCAACCGCCCGATGGAGACGCGCGCCTTCGCGGCCGGAACCGCGCGGTCCTCGACGGCCGCGTGATGAATGCCCGAGAGCGAACTGTCGCCGCGGATCACGCGCTCCAGCAGAATGCGCGCCTCGCCGATGTCGCGCAGGCGCTGCTTCGGGTCCTTGAGCAGACAGCGCCGGACGAGGTCCCTCACCACCGGCGGTGTCGACGAGGGCAGCGCGCTCCAGTCCGGCTCGTCCTTCATTACCGACGCCAGCGTCTCGGAGACCGTCTCGCCGCGAAACGCCTGCCTGCCCGCGAGCATTTCGAAGAACACCACGCCGAAGGAAAAGATGTCGGCACGGCGGTCCACCGCCTTGCCCTTGGCCTGCTCCGGCGACATGTACGCTGCGGTGCCCAGAATCACGCCGGCCACGGTGCCCGCGCTGGTGAGCGTAGGCGACTTGGTCATGTCGGATGACGACGCGTTGGGGTCGTCGTCGAGCGCCTTGGCCAGGCCGAAGTCCAGCACCTTGGGTGCGCCATCGGCGGTGATCTTGATGTTGGCGGGTTTGAGATCGCGGTGGATCACGCCGCGCTCGTGCGCGTACTCCAGCGCATCGGCCACCTGCTTCGCGATGGGAAGCGCCTCCTCCACGGGGACCGCACCGCGCGCGATGCGGTCGGCCAGCGTGGGGCCCTCCACCAGTTCCATGGCGATGGCGCGGGTGCCGTCGAACTCCTCGAATCCGTAGATCGACGCGATGTTGGCGTGCTGCAGCGAGGCCAGCAGCCGCGCCTCGCGCTCGAAGCGCGCCATGCGCTCGGCATCCTGCGCGAACACCGGCGGCAGCACCTTGATGGCAACATCCCGCCCCAGCCGCGAATCGGTACCGCGATAGACTTCGCCCATGCCGCCCGCGCCGATGGCGCCGGTGATCTTGTAGTGCCCGATGCTGCGGCCGATCATGCTCACCGGATGACTCCTCTGTCTTGCGCCGGCTAGAAACCTGCCATCACGCCGACACTCACGAACGGCTGCCAGTTGTCGTAGGGGCTGTTGCTGTCCTGAAGCACGTCGAAGAGCACTTCGACGTAGGCACTCGCGTTGGGCGAGAGGCGCTGCACCAGCCCGCCACCGAGGTACAGAAACGGAACCCCGGTGCGCTCCGAACCACCCGAGGCCGTGCGGAACTCGTAGCTGACGTACGCGAACTCCGCGTGCGCATAAGCGTTGGGAATGAAACGCAGACGGCTGAACAGGCTGCCACCGTAGTTACTGGCAGTCAGGTCCGGCGTGTAGCGCTTGTCCTTCACGTACTCGTAGATGCCTTTGACGCCGCCGGAGAGCTTCGGCGTGAACTGATAGCCCACCAGGGGCTGCACGCTGAAGCGGGTGTAGTTACCGAACGTCATCCCGATGCTGCCGCCGTAGAACACGCGTTTCTGTTTCGGCTGCGCCGTCATTGGCAGTGGTGGCGGAGCCGGCGTCGTTGCCACCGAGTCCGGTTGCGACGCCTGCACCAGCACCGGTGCATCCATGGGCCCCGCAAGCACCATTGCCAGCATACCAACCTGCAGAATTCCGAACATACCTGACCTCCTTGGTTTACCAACCGCTGCGCGCGCGCAGCGATTTAATGTGCGCCACGTGGTGGCGTCCGTGCCACTCGTAGAGCAGGACCACGACATCGAGCATCATATCGCCGCTCTCGGGATGAAAGAGGGGACGGCGGAAACCGGCCTCCTTGAGCGAGCGAAGAAACATGACCCAGCGCGCGTGCAGCGAGTCGAGCAGCACGAGCGACAGGTCCACCGGCGCAGCCTTCGCATCGGCCAGTTCGGCCCACGCCGCCTCGTCGTACGGTTTGATGGTGGGGTTGTCTTCGGTCACAGCCAGGCGCATGCGCGCATAGGCGTTCATGTGGCTGTCGGCAAGATGGTGTACCACCTGGCGCACCGTCCAGCCACCGTCGCGGTAGCGGGTGTCCAGCTTCGCTTCGTCGAGCCCTGCCACGGCGGCACGCAGCTCCGACGGCAGCGTCGCGATGGCGTCGACGGCCTGCTGGATGCGCTGAAAGGAAATGGGCCGGGGCGGATCGAAGCGGCCGATGGGATAGCGGGCATCTTCCATGGCGCGCAGAATAGCATGCAACCGCATGTCAGGTCGAGAGTTGAAACGCAAACCGCCGCACCCGAAACCGGGCGCGGCGGCGAATGCGAACGCGTCGCGAACCGCTAGAAGCAGATGATGAGACCGCCGCCGACGTCGAGCTGCGAGATGCCGGTGCCGCCGATGGCAACCCCCGCGCCACCCGTGCCCACGGTCACCCCGCCCCACGAGTCGGTGAAGGTGATGGGCCAGTTTCCCTGAATCATGAGGCCAACCTTGGGCGACATGTACACCTTGACACCCAGTCCGAAGATCATCGAGAACTTCCAGTCATCGGTACCGCCAGCGCTGAGGCGCGTACCGCCCAGGGTGATGGCCGTGAAGGGCATGGCGTTGCCGCGCCTGACGCCGCCGAGACCACCAATCTGCCAGTATTCGATGGAGGCATCGACGCTTTGCCTGTCCGTCAACGACGTGTACGGTTTGAACTGTACTTCGCCGTCCGAGCGCCGGTACATCAAGCGTACCTGCCCGGTCTTGTAGGCGCCGGGACGGGCGAGGTTGATGTCGAGGGCGGCGCCGTAGAAGCCGGCATCGGAGAAGTCCAGCTCACCGCCGGTCACGCCGACGTAGACATCCTGCGACATCGTCCAGGCGTACCCGCCCAGCAGGATGAGCTCGGCCTTGTGACCCGTTGCCGGGGCGCTGGTCCGACTGGCGGAATACTGGGCCTGCGCTGTCGGCGCCATGAGCAACGCGCAGGTGAAACCCAGTAGCATACGTTTCATCATTATTATTGACCTCCATTTTGCGACTCGACGACCCAGATAGATGGGGCTGGGCCATTCTAGAACGAACCATGCAAAAACGCCAACCCCAACCGCGGGTGTGGTGCACCGCGGGTGTGGTGCACCGTGGGTGTGTTAGAGTGGTGGCATGGAACTCCCGCTTCGCCCCACCGAGCCCGTGCGCATGGTCTTTGCCCGCGGCGACGGGTCCATCATCGACCACCCCCAGCTCCTGCTGGCCGGGGTGGGCGGTGGCGATCCCAGGTCCATCCGCGCCGACGAACTCATTCCGCTCCCGCGCGGCAGTGACCTGTTTCTGCTGCCGGAGCGCCGCCCCATTGGCGTCGACCCCGCCAGCGGTGCCACCGCAGAGTGGACCGGCGAGGGCGAGGACGTGTCCGCGGTGGCCGCGTTTCTCGCACCGGCGTGGACCATGTTCCTGCACCCCGCTTACCGTACGCTCCCGGATGCGCCGCCACTCCCCCTCTTTGCCTACGCGGCAGTCGGCTTCGCCGACGGCCAGTTCTGGACGACGGGGATCCGCGTCGACGAGGACATCCGCCAGGATCCCTGGCGTTTTGACGCGCGGCGTCTCAAGCGCCAGGTGCGCACGCGCCTCTCCGAGATGGGCGACAACCTGGTGGTGCAACAACTGGAGAAGTGCGCGCTCGAGTACGGCTGCCGCGCCGCGCAGAACTACTTCATCGGGAGGCACGAGGCCCCCATTCCCACCAGTGTCGCGTGCAACTCGAAGTGCATCGGCTGCATTTCGCTCCAGCCCGACGGCGAGTTCCGCGCCAGCCACGACCGCATCCGGCGTGCGCCCACGCCGGACGAAATCGCCCGGATGGCGGCCGGACACATTGCGCGCGTGCCGCAGGGCGTGGTGAGCTTCGGCCAGGGATGCGAGGGCGAGCCGCTGCTGGGGCGGGAACTGCTGCCCGCCGCGGTCAAGCGCATTCGTGAACTCACGCCCGACGGCACCATCAATGTGAACACCAATGGCAGCCTGCCGGACGTCGTGGACGCGATGTGCCGTGAGGGGCTCGACGCAATCCGCGTCTCGATGAACAGCGCGCGCGACGACATCTACACCGCGTACTACCGGCCGAAGAAGTACACCTTCGACGACGTGCGCGAAACGCTGCGCGTCATGAAACGGCACGACCGCTACCGTTCCATCAACTACCTCGTGTTCCCCGGCCTCACCGACACCGACGAGGAACTGGAGGCGATCTCGGCGTTCGTGGCGGACGCCGACATCGATCTCATCCAGATGCGGAACCTGAATATCGATCCCGAACTGTACCGCGAGCGCCTGCCGCAGGGCACCATCCGCGAGGGCTTCGGCATCGGCGCGTTCATGCGGCGGCTGAGCGAACGCTTCCCGCATTTGCGTTACGGCTACTTCAACCCGTCCCGGGAGACCTACGCAAGCTGGCGTGCATCCCGTACCGTCTAGGAGGACCCCGTGAAGAGACTGCTCACCGCCCTGTTGTGCGCCTGCGCGTTATCCACCGCCGTCCCGCCGGCCGCACCACACGCAGCCTCCCACCTGGACGGCCTCACCCTGATCGTCGTCGACGCACCGGACATCACGGCCTTGCACGCGGCGCGCACCCTGGTGGAGTCGCACGGCGGCACCGTGGGCGTCATGCTACCGCCGTCGATTCTCCTGGGATGGGTGGATGGGACCGCGGCCGCATCCCTGGTGGGCGCGGACGGCATACGCGACATCCGCTGGACGGAGAGCGCGCCCGCCGAGCTGGGCGTTTCCGACGAGACCAGCATCCGGGCATTGGACGCGTTCAACGCCATCGTGAGCGGGCGCCACGAACAGGCGCGGCGTGCAGAAGCAGCAGCCGGCGGCGAGGCGCCCGCCGCGCGTGTCGCGCGGGTTGCCGACGGGATCACCCGCCCCGACCTCGACACGCACGAGGTGCTCGCCAACCTCGGCGCGGCGGGCCTGGACGAGGACGCGCTGGCCGGCATGGGCTTCTCGCCGCAGGAAGCCCTGGGCAACAGCGACGCCATGACGGGGACAGTTGCGCTGACCGTCTTCCTGGTGGAGAGCGACGGCAGTGGCGCCGACCCGGACCTCTTCACCTGGACACTGGAAGACATGCAGAAGTACGTGAACTCCAGCGTCGACGGACTCCTGTGGTGGGTGGCACGCGCGGACGGCTACCGGGACTGCCACGTGACGTTCATGGTGAACTACCACTCGGCGTTCGATCCCCGCTGTCAGCAGTGGGTGGAACCGTCCACGCACAACGCCGGGTTCGTGTCCACGTGGTCGAGCAACGTGATGGGCAACTTCGGATTCAACTCGGGCAGTCACTTCAGCCGCGTGACGGCGTTCAACACCTGGCAACGCACCACCTACCAGACCAACCGCGCCTACTCCGCCTTCATCGCCTACAACCCCCCGGGCGGCCCGCAGTCGTTCGCCGACGGCGGATACGCCTTTGCGTGGGTGTACGGGCCCTACTTCTGGAGCCTGTTCCGAACCGTGGGATGGACGCGGGACGTGGTGGTGTCACACGAGACGGGGCATATCTTTGGCGCGTGCGACGAATACGTCGGCGGCTGCTCGAGTTGTTTCGAGGTGTGCGACCTGCAGAACACGCCCAACGCCAACTGCGAGGCCTGCAATCCCGACTCACGCGGCTGCATGATGCGCAGCAACGAGAACGCGCTGTGTCAGTACACGCGCGGCATGATCGGCTGGGACGCGGTGACCCCGTGCGGCCCGGCGCCTCCGGCGCCGCTTCCCGCCCCTTCCCTGTCGATGGTCAGTCCCGGCGGCGGGCTGGTGGGTGGCGAAACCACCATTACCCTGACCGGCGCCAACTTCGTCGCCGGTGCGCAGGCGGACCTCGGACCCGGCGTGTTCGTGCACGAGACGGTGCTGGTGAATTCCACCACGTTGTCGGTGTGGCTGTCGGTGCTCAACGCCACGCCGGCCGGCCCGCTGGACGTTCAGGTGCGAAACCCGGACGGACAGGTGGCAACCCTCGCCGGCGCCTTCGAGGTGCTGCCGACGCTGCGTCACTACTACGCCCCCGGCGGAGGAAACCAGTTCCCCTACACCTCACCGGGCACGGCAGCCGCCGTGCTCGCTGACGCCATCGGCGCGGCCGCCAGCGGCGACACAGTATTGGTACCCGGCATGACCATCTCGAATTTCGCTATCGTCATCAACAAGGGTGTCGTGCTGCAGGGCGCGTGGGATCCCGCCTTCACCACGCGCGATCTCGTGGCGGGCAGGACGGTGCTGGACCTCAACGGCATGGTGGACTTCCTGAACGCCAGCGGCGGGGGTCTGGACGGCTTCATCCTGCAAAACGGCGAGGGACGCTTCGACGTGGTGCCCTTCACTGCGCGCTTCGCCGGGGCGGTGCGTGTTCTCAACTCCAATGTCTCCCTGCGCAACTGCGAGATCCGTGACAGCTCCCCGCAGACGCCCACAGAAATCGGATACGGGGGCGCGTTGTTCGCCTATCAATCCACGATCGTCATCGACGACTGTGATATTCACGACAACACGGCGTCGCGCGGCGGCGCCGCCTATCTGGAAGCCTGCACGGGCGTCATTTCCAACACGACGTTCACCGACAACATCGGTATCGTCACCGGCTCGGCCAATCCCGAGGGCGCGGGGCTGTACCTGGTCGGGTGCTCCGACCTCGCCATCGACAACTGCACCATCAGCGGGAGCGTGGGCGGCCAGAACGGCGGCGCGATCCTGGCCGAGAGTTGTACAAACATTAATGTCACCGGCGGCGCGTTCCAGCACAACAGCGCGGCATCCGGCGGCGGTGCAATCCAGTTCAAGGCGACAACCGGCAGCATCACCGGGGCGCGCATCGCGCACAACACCGCCCTGCTGGCGGGCGGCGTGTGGTTGACCACCGGTTCGAGCGGGACCATCAGCCAGTGCACCATCGCATGGAATACGGCCGCCTTTGGTGGCGGGCTGTTGAGCGACGCGGCCTCGCTCAACCTGGATCACAACCTGTTCGTTGGAAACAGCGCGTCTGCCGTGATCGGCGGGGCCGGCTTGAGCGGAGCTACATCGGGATCCGTGATTGGAAATACCTTCGACCGCAACGGCGCGCCGAGTTCCGCGGGCGGACTGAGTCTCTCCAGCTGCAGTGTGCCGGTGTTCAACAACATCGTTGCCAACTCCACCGGCATCGGGATCTCGTGCAGTGGGACGCCAGTAACGTACATGGGAAGCAACAACGTGTGGAACTCCACCGCGGCCGACTACGACGCGTGCGCACCGGGCACAGGGACGATCTCGCAGGACCCCGTGTTCGCCGACACCAGCAGCGGCGACTACCACCTCGCCGTCAATTCGCCGTGTATCGACCGCGGGCGCCCCGACCCGGCCTTCAACGACCCGGATGGATCGCGCGGCGACATGGGCCGCTATGGGTCGCACGCGTTCGCCATGGACCAGCCGGTTTATCCCAGGAATGTGAGCATCGAATCGGCCACCCTGCGCTGGGACGCCAACCCGGAGCCCGACGTCATCCAGTACGCCGTGTACTGCGACACGCTGAGCGGTTTCACGCCCGGAACCGGCAACTTGCTGGCGATTGTCGCGGCGCCGGACACGTTCCTCTCCATCGGCGTGTCGGACACGCTGTGCTACCGCGTGAGCGCGGTGGACGCATTCGGCTATGGGAGCGGCTACTCCGACGAGGCGTGCGCGGGCAGCGCGACCGCGGCGGGCGGGTCTCCCCGGCCGGCCGTCACGCAGTTGCTCCCCAACGTTCCCAACCCGTTCAACCCCACCACCAGCATCCGCTTCGAGCTGGCGGCCGCGGGCCGCGTGCGGCTGGCGGTGTACGACGTGTCCGGGGCCGAGGTCGTCACCCTGGTCGACGGCGTGCGCACACCGGGCCTGCACAGCGTCGCCTGGAACGGGACCGATCGCCGCGGTGCGCGGGTCGCCTCGGGCGTGTACTTTTACCGCCTGGAGAGTGCAGCCATCTCGCAGACCCGCAAGATGGTTCTCCTCAAGTGAACGAAACGGCCCCCGGTGAACACACCGGGGGCCGAAACCTCCGAACCAAATCTCAGCAGGCGGCTACTGCAACAGCCCCTCCTGGATCAACTGCTTGCTTGTGGCCAGCGCGACGCTGTCGATGAGGTCGTTGAGCGAGGTCGGATCCGTCGTCTGGCTGTGTCCGGTCCAGATGAGCTTCTCATCCGGGAAGGAGAAGATCTGCGTCTCCAGGGTGATGATCTGGCTTTCGGTGTAGTAGCCCGGGTCGTACATCATCGGTGTGGCATAACCGTAGTAGCCCCAGAAGGGCTGGTAGTACGAGGGGCCGTAGTACGAGGTGCCCGGCACGTACTCGAGCTTGTCTTCCTTGCCCAGCCAGCGCATGGTGATGATGCCGTCCACGTTGAGCTTCTCGATGGCAGCCTTGGAAGCGTCGGCGTCCTTCATCCGTTCCTTGGACAGAATACGGTACGACGCAATAGCCTCCGCCTTCTTGATATTGGCGACCATCTGGTCCTCGGCGGAACGGCGCTGGCCCTCATTGGGCACGAACGCAACCACCAGGATCTTCGTGAACGCAAGCGGCTTCGCTTCCGGATCCTTCCACGTGCTGACGAAACTGGTGGGCGTCCCGCAAGAGGCGAGCAACGAGGCCGCGACTGCGGCGAGCAATACTTTCTTCATAATTATGTCCTCCACGACAAATCGTATATGGCGGGGTCGGGGGTCACTATACGCCGCGCCCGTTCCCGGCGTCAACGGTGCCGGTTGACGGGTACGCCACGCCCCCCTACACTGGCCCGCACCATGAAGCCCGCAGCGGTCATCGCCATCCTCCTCATTATAGTGACTTCGCCCGCCTGCGGCGGCGAAGCGAGGCCCGTGGTCTTCCGGACCCAGACCATGGGCACGTGGGCGTCGCTCACCATGGTGACCGCCGACTCCGCCGCGGTGGCCGACCTGGCCCTCGAGAGTCTGCTCGTGCTGCACCGCATCGATTCCCTCATGAGCAACTGGACGCAATCGAGCGAAGTTGCGCGCATCAACCGGGAGGCGGGGCGGGCGCCGACCACCGTTCACCCCGAGGTCGCCGATGTGATCGGCACCGCGGTGCGCATCTCGCGCGAGAGTGAAGGCGCCTTCGACATCACCGTGGAACCTCTGGTCCGGCTGTGGGGATTCCTCGACGGCACCCCGCACGTGCCCCCGCAGGCGGAGATCGAGCGTGCACTGCAGCGGGTGGGCAGCGACAAGCTGGTGTTCGACGCCGCCGCGCGCACCATCTCGTTCGCGCGTGACGACGTGCGCATCGACCTGGGAGGAATCGCCAAGGGGTACGGTGCGGACCGGGTTGCCGACGCGCTCCGCGCCGGCGGCGTAACCGATGCCCTGGTGGACCTTTCCGGAAACATGCGGGCCATCGGCAACGCGGCCACGCACCCGGGATGGAACGTCGGCATCCGCGATCCGGCCGGCGTGTACGCCATGCTGGGCAAGATTGTCCTGCACGATGATGCGGTAGCGACCTCGGGCGACTACGAGCAGTTCGTGGATGCGGATGGAAAGCGCCATGGTCACATCCTGGACCCGCGCACCGGATGGTCCGCGCGTGGCCTCTCCTCGGTGACCATCGTCGCCGCCGACGCCATGACCGCCGATGCCTGGGCCACGGCACTTTTCGTCCTGGGACCGGAGGCGGCGCGAAAGACCGCCCGTGCAAACAGCGAAATTCTTGCCGTCCTCATAGAGCCCGCCGCGGACGGAAAGACCATCATTTGGGTGGAAGAATCCCTGCGCGGCCGCTTCAACCGCGAGGCGTCACTGCCGCCCTCATTCACCACCCGGTATTTCTAGCATCACGCCCCGCCGGTACCCGGCCGCCCCCCAACACACCCCAACGTTCCCGATTCTTTCCGCGCGCGAGAGCAAACCGCATGTCCATGTGCGATCTGGCGTGCCCCTTGCACAACCACGTTCCCTGACATCCCCGCTGGGCGCTAAGGCGCCGCCATGCGGAGAAGTGCGGCATCAGAGGATCGCTTGACACTCGATCTCCGAGACAGCCAACCCCGGTTGGTGCGCAAAAAGCACCGTCGGGGTCGTTGTGCACACGGCACGAAGCACGGGGGCGTCACGAGGACCATGACGAAACGACACGGCGACATGAACACGCGCACGACCGCATACGCCCCGCAGTGGAAGATCCGGGCCGTGGCCGCCATCACGGTGGCGGGCATCGCCGGACTAGCGCTCGCCGCGGGACACGGGTGCGACCGTCCGTCCACCACCAGCCCGGAGCCGCCGGGTGGCGGAACGACCTACGTGCTCGACTTCGCCGTCTTCGAGAGCCAGGTCGACCCGGTCTTCACCGCGCGTGGCTGCGACGACCTCAGCTGCCACGGCGGCGGCATCCGCGGGACCTTCGAACTCTCGCCGTTCGACGACAAGGACGTGGCCTTCGACTTCGCGCAGTCACGCCTGCAGGTGAACGGCGCGGACCCGGCGGCCAGCCCGCTGCTCGTGAAGCCGCTCGCGGAGGGCGCCGGTGGCGCCGCGCACGGTGGCGGGAACGCATTCTCGTCGACCGACGATCCGGACTACCAGGCATTGCTCGCGTGGATCGAGGCGGGGGAATACCGATGAAGCGGCACGTGGCACATTCACTTCTTCTCGCGAGTTTCGCGCTGGCGATCACCGCGGCTTCCGTCAACGGCGCCGAGCCGGATTCGACGCAAGTCGCGGCCGCCGGCGCTTCGGGATCGGCGGTCACACCGCCCACCGCACCCGCCACCGGCGACGGGCTCGTCTACCTGGTGCCCGAGCTGCAGACGGAGCGCTACACGGTCAGCGACGATCGGGATCGCTTCAAGCACCGCATCGCCTTCAGCCCCGGGGTGGGCAAGCTGGGCACCAACGATCTCTTTTCGTTCCGTGCATCGTACAGCCCCAACACCTGGCTGGCGTACGAGGTGGCGTTCGGCCACAACCCGGCCGAGGGCCTGCACGCGCTCATGCACACCTTCAGCGTGCAACTGCGTTACCCGCTGCCGTGGCGCCTGCAGCCCTACGGAACGGTGGGCTACGGAATGGAGACGGTCTATCCGGGACAGGCCATCAACGCCGACCCGGTCACCAAGAACACGCTCACTTACGGTGGCGGTCTCGAGTTCTACATCAGAAATGACGTCGCCCTGCGCGGAGAGATTCGCGGGGCAACCGTCCTCGGGCAGGAGCTCGGCAGGGACGGCACGGTGGCCTACGACTACCGTGAGTACACCATCGGCTTTGCCTTCTACAGGAGTCTGGGAAGCTAGCCCACGCTTCCCGGGACGCACCGCCGGGTGGCGGCGCGCGACGGGGAGACGACAAGGAGAGCATCATGCGACAGGCAACCAATCGAAGAGACATCTTCCACAGCGGCATCGTGGCGATGCTGGGCGGTCTTCTCGCCCTTCCGCTGTTGCTGATCGGCGGCTGCCGTGACAGCGCTCCGGACGACGTCATCGTCCAGGAGGAAAGCACCGACGCCATCGTCTTCGTGAAGACGAAGGGCGAGGAGACGCTGAACCGCAGCTGGGCCGAGGGCAACCTATACAAGCTCTCGCCCATCTCGCCCAACGGCGTGGTGACACCCATCACCAACTTCACCGGGGCCAGCATCAGCGACCCGTGCGTTTCCTACGACGGCAAGAAGATCCTGTTCTCCATGCGCCCGCCCGGCGGCGGCAACCGCAACATCTATGAGATCAACGCCGATGGAACCGGGCTGCGCCAGGTCACCACCGGCGGCGGGCACGACTTCGACCCGCTGTACCTGCCCGACGGCAACATCATGTTCACCAGCTCGCGCGCCGGTCACATGGACGAGTACAACCACTCGCCCGCCGAGAACCTGTACTGCTGCAATGCGGACGGGTCCAACCTGCGGCGCGTCAGCTTCAATATGAGTGACGACTTCGACCCGACCCTGCTTCCGGACGGACGCGTGGTCTACACGCGCTGGGATCACTTCGGGACGTTCAACCGCTTCCCGCTGTTCTTCGCCCATCCGGATGGATCGCAGTTCTTCCATGAGTTCGGCCCGCACAACCGGAACTTCTTCCACGCGCAGCCGACCCCGGACGGCCGCCTGATCGCCATCGAGTCCACCATGATCAACGAGGACGCGGGTCCCATCGCGGTGCTCAAGCTCGAGCAGGGGCCGGCGGACCCGACCCTGGGCGGCAACAGCCTGCACTGGGACGTGCTCACCCCGCAGGTGAACAACGACGGCGCCCCGTGGGCCTACGGCGCGTTCAAGTACCCGTTCCCGCTGGGTGGCAACAAGTACATGGCGTCGTACACGCTTCCGGCCGCGCAGGAGTCCGACGTGGACTACGGCCTGTACACCTTCACCCTCAAGCAGACGGGCGCGGGAACGCTGGCCGACCCCGCGACCATCACCATCGAGGATCTGACGTTCCTGTACAACGACCCGGCCTGGAACGAGTACGACGCGCAGCTGCTGGCCGCGCATCCCAAGCCGCCGGTCATTCCGACCATCACGCCCACCGGCGACTCCGGCGTGATCCTGGCCGAGGACATCTTCAACCGCTCCGTGGTGGGTGACGGTCAGGAAGTGCCGGTCAAGGGCGTCGATCCCGTCACCGAGATCGCCGTCATCGTGGGTATCCCCACCGTGCAGGGCGAGATGAACGACTTCTCGGCCAACGAGTTCGAGAAGCGCGCGCTGCTCGGCTTCGCGCCGGTGCAGCCGGACGGTTCGTTCCGCATCAGGGTGCCGGCCAACACGCCGGTCACCTTTGCGCCGCTCGACAACCTGCGCCGCGCGTTCATCAACAAGCGCACGTGGCTCTACGTGCAGCCGGGTGAGGAGATCACCAACTGCGTGGGTTGCCACGAGGACCGTTCCACGGCGCTGTTCTCGACGAACCCGAACCCGGCGGCGGCCTCCATGGCGCCGACGGATCTGAACATCCCGGCATCGAGCTACACGCACATCACCTATCGCGACGACATTGGCCCCATCGTGGAGGCCAAGTGTGTCTCGTGTCACGTGTCCGCGATTCCGCCCGACTCCATCCCGCCGGCCGGCGGTCTGGATCTCACGGCGGTTCCTGACACCACCATGGAGAACCGCATCTTCCCGCGCGCCTACATCAACCTGTCGGGCGAGTCGGAGATGGGTCCGCGCAACGTCACCGTCCCCGCCTTCGGCCGTCGTTCGATTCTGATCGACTACGTGCTGGGCGTGGGCGCGGCGGCAGGACAGGGGCCTCACCCCCAGGGCGCGGACGCACTCACCCCGACGGAGCAGGAACTGTTCAACCTGTGGGTCACGCTGGGCGCGCAGTACCGGTAAACGAAAGAGGAACCGAAAGTGAACGCTGCAACCACACTCAGGGCCGCTCTGGTAATGGCCGCATTCGCCATGGCGCAGCCGGGTGCAAACCCGGCCCGCGCCGGTGGCGATGCGAGCGCCACGCTGGCCAGCCACCAGTTGTCCACGCTGGACGGCACCGAAACAACCCTGGCCGCGTACCGCGGCGAGGTGGTCGTCGTCAACTTCTGGGCCAGCTGGTGCGCACCGTGCCGCAAGGAGCTGCCGGTGATGAACCAGTGGAACGACGCGTGGACATCGCGCGGCGGCCGCGTGGTCGCCATCTCGGTGGACAAGGACGTGCGCAAGGCGCGCCGCTTCGCCAGTGACGAGAAGCTGACGCTCACCGTGCTGCACGACGGTCCCGACGGGCTCGCGCGCGCCATCGACATTCCCTCGCTGCCCTGCACCTTCCTCCTGGATCGCAACGGGCGCGTGGTCACGGTGGTGCGCAGCAGCTCACAGGAAAGCCTGGAGGCCCTCCACAAGGAAGCCGAGAAGCTGCTGAGCCACCCCGCCAACCCGGGCGTGCAGAGCGCGGGCATGGGGGGTTCGCAGTGAACCGCCTGGTCCGCATCACCTTTGGGGTTCTGCTGTTGAACGCGGCCATCGGGTGCGCGTCGGTGCGTCCCTATGAGAAGGAGCACCTGGCCGACCCCATCATGACGCAGTCGCAGGAAGAGGCACTGCGTGAACTCAAGTGGCTCGAGGCCCGCGAAGGGTCGACGGGCGGCGCCGGTGGCGCGGGTGGGGGATGCGCCTGCAAGTAGGCGGCATACTCGGTGCGGTATCGGCGCTGGCGGGCGTTGCGCTCGCGGTGTGCCCGGCGCCAGCGGCCGCCGCGGACCTCTTCATGGACCCCGCGGCGTCGTACACCTTCAACCTGTATTCCGATGTCCAGGGTGTCAATGTGCACAGCCAGTACGCAAACACCAACGTGAAGCTGACGCGGGAGGCGAACCTCA
Organism: Candidatus Krumholzibacteriia bacterium; assembly: GCA_029865265.1. Taxonomy (NCBI): domain Bacteria; phylum Candidatus Krumholzibacteriota; class Candidatus Krumholzibacteriia; species Candidatus Krumholzibacteriia bacterium. The sequence goes on from JAOUHG010000013.1 coordinate 43,027, forward strand.
CCCTGCAGTGGGTGCACGACGTGGTTCACTTCCCCGCCATCGATGCACCGCCCGGGACGCAGGAGGCGGCCGACGCCATCACCAGCGCCAGCCGCCCCATCGCCACCGCGGGCAGCGCCTACACCGACTATGTCAAGGTGCGCAACTCGCTGGAGGGCTACGCCAGCTATCGCGGCGCGAGTGCGGGCTACTACGCATCGCGGGAGTCGGACTACTTTGCGCAGATGCTGTCCGGCAGCTACAACCACGACGTCATGAACGACAATCTCAACATCAGCGTGGGTGCCAGTTACAGCTGGGACCACATCACACCGCTGACCGACGCGGACACACAGGGTGCACCGGACTACCGGCGCACCACGCACTGGAACGTGGTGGCCACGCAGATCCTGACGCGTACCACGGTGGCGCGGGTGGGCGTGGAAATGAACACGGTGAGCGGCCTGCAGCACGACCCGTACCGCAACGTGTATGTGGCCGGCGTCAACGTCCCGGAGAATCACCCGGATAGTCGCCTGCGGCGCGACCTCTTCATGGGCCTGAACCAGTACTTCTACAACCGCTCGAGCGTCAATATCGAGTACCGGTACTACAGCGACGATTGGGGCATCTCCTCCCACACCATGGGCGTGAAGCTCAATCAATACGTCACCGACGCCTTCACCGTCCGTTACCGCTACCGGTACTACGGACAAGGTGCGGCCACGTTCTATCGCGACGAATACACGGAAGCCGGCGGCGTCGACGGCTTCCAGACCAATGACTATCGGCTGGGCGACTTTGGATCGCACCTGTTTGGCGGGCGCGTCCTGTGGCGTCCCTGGCCTTCCCTGGGGGGGCCGGGCTTCATGGCCGGCGCCGAAGTCATGTTCAGTTATGAACGGTATTTCAACAGCAATAATTTCTCGGCCAACATCATCGAAACCGGTCTGCTGATCGCATTCTAGCGGGCCAAACAAAGGAGCCGGGTATGAGCCGGACAACGTTGATCATCACCATCCTGCTTCTTGGCGCCACCAGCGCGGGAGCCGAGACCTTCAACCAGAAGCCCTACCTGCCGGAGGCGGGCGTGAGCGTGCTTACGCGCAGCGTCGCCAACCAGCAGTTCGGCAAGAACCTGTTCGGCGATCCGTACGCGACCGTCGTGGTCGGCAACGTCGATGTGTACGACCGCTTCCCGTACATCGAGGCGCGCTACTTCCAGGTCGTCTCCGACCCGCAGTGGAACCGCCTGCTGATGGGTGAAGTCGGCCAGGGCCTGTTCGCACACGACGGCACCGGCGACGCGTTCGGACATCTGTCCGCCCCGCGCGGGTTGTCGAGCGACGGTCGCGGCCGCGTCTACGTGGCCGACACCGGCAACGACCGGGTGCTGGTCTTCCGGACCGTCACCGAGTTCGAGCGCATTACGCTGGAGCCGGTGTACGCCATCGACGGCCTGAGCAAGCCGTACGGCGTGGCCTACTCCGACGGTGGCACGCCCTTTGACAACGCCGACGATCTCCTGTACGTGGCCAACACCGGCCGCAACGAGGTTCGCCGCTACACGCTCGGCAACACCGGGGCGACGTTCACCGCCGCCATCGGCGAACTGGGCAGCGGCGATGGTTTCTTTGCCGGTCCCATGGCCATCGCGACCGGCCGCCGTGACGGTGTGAACTGCGACGACATCTACGTGGCCGACGCACACAACGGCCGTATCGTGCGGCTGCGCGACACCGGTTCGTCACTGGCCTGGAACGGCGCGGTCAAGCACGGGCTTGGAACCGTCACATCGCTCGACACCGACCACTGGGGCAACGTCTATGCGGCCGCGCCGCAGGCGGGCCGCGTGGCCAAGTTCACCGCGTCGCTCCTCTCCGTGGCCAGCCTCGCCGGCGGCATCGAGCACCCGCGGAGTTTCCACGCCGTATTCGCCAACGTGACCGACCATCGCAACGGCACCACCCGCCGTTCCGGCCAGGGCAGCGGCGTGCTGGTGGAGGAGTGGGGCGGCAGCAGCGGCCTGCGCATGGTGGGCCTGGGCGTGGAACTGAAGGATGCCAGCGCCAGCGGCGCCAACGGCGCGTCGGTCAGCATGACGCTCACCGATCACGCCGCCGTCACCGCGGAGATCGTCGATGCGCGTAACGGCCAGGTGGTCGCGCGCCACGACGCCGGCCTCATGACGGCCGGACCGCAGACGATTCGCTTCGACAACGACGACTACATCGCCGCGTGGAGCAGCGGGAATTACCGCATCAGCGTGCAGGCAACGTCCACCTATGACGGTGGCCTGGTGGGTTCGGTGGAGGTTCCGGTGTCGCTCAACGGCGCCGGTGGCCCGGCGTTGCCGTCGCGCCTCACGCTGCACGGCAACACGCCCAACCCCTTCAACCCGAGCACGACGATTCGCTTCTCCGTGCCCGCTGGCTCGCCGCGCCCCTACAGCCTGCGCATCTACGACGTGCGCGGTGCGCTGGTGCGCGAGCTCGGCAGCGGCCAGATTGGCGGCGGTACGCACGAGGTGCGCTGGGACGGCCGCGACGGGCGCGGCGCGGGCGTGAGCTCGGGCGTCTACCTGTATCGCGTCGCGGTCGGCGGCGAGAGCCTGACCGGCAAGATGGCGCTGCTCAAGTAGGAGTCACGGCCATGAAGAACACCCTGCGAGGAATGGGTCGCGCCATGCGGCCGGCAGCGACGCTGCCGGCCGTACTGGCCGCGCTGTTCGCGTTCGGCTGCGTCCTCGACGAGCCCACCATCGACGAGCGCTGGACACTGGTGGAGTTCCTGTCCATGAACCCCACTCCGCAGCAGAGCGTCAACGCCACCCAGCCCATCAGCGTGAGCGTAAAGGGCCGGATCACCTACCGGCGCATCGTGACCGGTTTCCTGGTTGCAGAGGTGCGTTACAGCGCCACCATATCTCCCCAGAATGTGTCGCTTGCCACCGACGAACACACGCTGGAGATTGCGCAGGACGTGGACCGCATCCTCGCCAACTCGGTCAGCACCGGGCGCGCCACGCGCGCGGTCACCGGCTTCGACCATCTCATGCAGGATCTCAATCTCAATTTCACCGCCCAGGTCCCGGCCGCCCTCACCACCCCGGGGGCACCCGGGGGGCTCTACCTGGTTCTCTACATGGGCGAGGGCGAGGAAATCCGGCTCCAGAACGGGACCGACTCGCTGGTGGTAACGCCGTTCGTCTCGACCAGCGAAGAGATCCTGCACACCGGCTACACACTGAATCTCTCGGCGGGAACACCGTGATCACCGCCGGCGCCGCTTCGGCCGCGCTGTGCGTGTCACTCGCGCTGGCCGCACCCGCACTGGCCGCGGGCGGTGCCGGTGAAGAGGCCGCACCCGCCACCCCGACGCGGATGGAGATCGGCGTGGTCATCGGCGGCATCGCGCTCGACCCCCACCTGCAGGACTACCGCTGGGATACGGCGCCGGCGCTGCAATCCGGCGCGCACGCCACGGTTCTGCGCGGCCGCATGGGCGCGGGCTTGCGCTTCTGGCGCTCTGCCACCACCCAGGCGAGCGGCATTCCCGGCGAAGACATGGCGCCACGCGTCAACATGACCGGCCTGGAAATGACGGGACAGATACGGGCGCTATCCGTCCGCGGCGTCGAGTTGTGGGGCTCGGCGCACGGCGGCCGCCTCTTCCTGAGCTACGACCCCGAGGCCATCACCTTCGACGTGGCCGGCCAGCCGGTCACGGTGGCCTACCAGCCGATTTCGGAGTGGGAATATGGCGTGGGGGCGGCCCTCAGGGGCGAATTGGGGCCGCACATGGCCCTTGCCTTGCAAGCGGATTTGACGAGCTTCGCGCTCGATACCGCGCACCGGCGCGGCAACGAAATCGTGGAGGCGCGCGAGCGCTTCACCACGTGGGATCTGCGCGCGCAGGTCTCCTGGGTTTTCGGTTTGAACTAGCAGGCAGAGCAAGCAGGTTCTCGCAAAATAAGGAACGGCGAATGCGTTACCGCAGCGCCGGAAGGATGACGCCATGAAAGCGCACGTCTGGCTGACGGCAATACTTGCCGTACTGCTGGCTGCGGTAGCCGCTCCGGCCGCCGCCGGCGAGGGTGACCCGCCTCCGCAGCCGCAACTCAACGCCCGCCCCACGCTCAGTGAGAAGAAGGTCCGCCTCATCGGTGGCAGTGACAACGTGGTCCGCAGCGGACCCGGCGATACCTTCGCAATCGTCGGCGTGTACTCCAAGGGCGCCGAGTTCCCCGTGATTGCCAAACGTGGCGAGTGGTACAACGTCCATCTGTCCGACACCAACACCGGCTGGGTGCACGCATCGTTGTGCAAGGAACTCGACGACATGTCCGACCTCGAGTTCCGTCCCAACCCGAAGCTCTTCTCGCGCATCGGCAGCTTCACCCTCACCGGGTACACCGGCGGCTACGCGTTCGACGAGAAGTCCAACTCGCTCGTGCTCGGCGGCCGCGTGGGCTACTACGTGTTCGAGTTCCTGGAGATCGAGGGCAGCGTGGGCTGGACGCACATCAACCGTCCCGCCGAAATCGTGGAATCGTTGTTCGACCTCGCCCTGGAGGAAGAGGACTTCGAAATGGTGTTCTACGCCATGAACGCCAACGTCATCCTTCTTCCCGGCCGGCAGCTGGTCCCCTTCCTCACCGGCGGGGTGGGCAGTTCCATCAGCGAGGGCGACACCGAGAACAGCTGGAACTTCGGCATCGGGGCCGATGTGTTCGTGCAGAAGACGGTGGCGGTTCGCTTTGAGTTCCGTAACTACCGCTTCGACTACGGCACCGCGGATTCGCGCACCGAGGCATCGAACTTCGAATTCAGCGTGGGCGCCACGCTCTTCCTGTAGAGGTCGCAACATGAACGGCACATCACACATGGCACCACGGCGCTGCATCCGGTTGCTCACCGTCCTGCTGGCGGCATTGCTGCTGGCCGGCGCCACCGCGCCCACACACGCCGGCGACAAACCCCCCTTCTCCGCCCGCAGCGGGCTCGACACCGCACGCGACGCCGCGCTCAGCTGGGCCGCGGACGCGCGGCTGATCTACGTGGAGAACGACGAGCCGGTTTCCACCGAGGGCACCGCGGTGCGCTGGGGCTACCTGTTTCACTCGCAGAACCGCGGCAAGGCACGCGGCTACTCCGTGCGCGACGGAAAGATCATCGAAGCCTTCGATCTCGGCTTCGACTTCGACGCGCCGCCGCTGCCCGACACATGGGTCGACAGCGCCACCGCCCTTGCGGCGGCGCAGGAGAAGGCCGGCGCGAAGTTCTGTCTCGAACACGGCGGCAGCCTTTCGTCGATGCTGCTGGTTCGTGGCGCCTTCTACGAGCGCGAACCCGACGCCAGCACGTGGGCACTGGTCTACACATCGGAAACGGAGCCCGCGCTCTTCGTGGTCGTGGACGCGACCCAGGGAAAGGTTGTGAGGACATGGCGGGGATGACGCAGCGCATGAATTCCATCTGGTTCCGCGCCCTGCTGGCGCTGGGCGTGCTGCTGGCGGTGGTGCTGGCCAGCATGGCCGCGGCCAACGAACCGCCCGCGCAGGGCGACGAGGGCACCATCGAGATCATCGAGGTCAAGCGCGCCGAGACCAAAGAGCCCAGGCATCCGAGCCTGCAGTTCTTGCGCGACAACCGGACCTTCCTGCGTTCGCAGCTCGACCGTCTACGGCAGACCCGGCAGACCGTGTCCAACGACGCACAGACGCTCGACGAGCGCCTGCTGCGCCTGCAGGAACTCTCCAACGCCATCGCCGCCGCACGCGACACCGTGGGCGACCGCGATGCGGCCCTGGCCGAGCGCACAATTCTGGAGAACGTCACCGATCTCGGCGACCTGGTGGCGGAGCTGGCCCTGATGGAACAGTTGCTGGTGGATCACCGCGAACGGCTGCTGGTGCTGGAACAGGACTTCCTCGGCCGGCAGGAGACATCGCTGGTCATCCTGCTGCGCGGTCTGGGCGGCGGCAACGCGCCCGAGGCCATCCTGCTGGGCGAAGACGACGACGTGGTCCGCATCGAACTCACGCCCGAACAGCGCGCCTCGCTGGAACAGGGCGGCGTCGCGCAGCTCTACCACGAGTTCGTCGAGCCGCGCGAACACGTCTTCCAGGTGTCCTTCGCCGGCGCGTCCTGGATCGACGCACCGCCGGTCAGCGTCACCATCGAAACCCCGCGAGACCGCCTCACCTTCCTGGAGCTCGACGCCAGCCGCCTCGATCGCGGCGAAATCGCGTCGGGACTGACCACCAGCGTCTGGTACCGGTGACCGGCCGGGGGGTTTCATGCTGACTCGCGCACGCATCGCCTGCGGGATCGTGGCCGCATTGACTGCGGTCGCGCCCCTGGTCCATGCCGCCAGGCCAACGCCCCCGGTGGCGCCGGCGGTACAGGCGCCGCTTCCGCACGAGCCCGACGCTTCGGAGCGCGACGCCACCAGCCTCGGCCGCGCCGTCGACCTGTGGCTCAAAGGCGATCTCTACGGCGCCAGCGCGCTGCTGGAAACCATCGACATCGGACCCGGTTCCCCGTTTCCCTTTGCGGACCGCGCCGCGTTTCTGCTGGCCGACGCATACCTGCGCACCGGGAACGCCGGCGGGTTCGCGCGTGTCGCGTCCCTGGCCGGTGACGGGAACGGCACGCCCTACCGGCGCTGGATCCGCTACGCCGAACTGTTGCGCGCCAACGCCAACCCGGGTGCTTCCGGTCCGGTAAACGACGTGCCCGAGTCCTTCCCAGGCGCCGATGTGCTCGCTGCCGCACTCCTGCTCGACGCGGACCGGGCCAACGACGCACTCGACCTGCTGGACCGCAACCCGGCGGCCGGCCCCCTCGCCTCGGTGCAACTCTGCCTGCGCGCGCTGGCGCGTGAGGCCACCGGCGCCGACGCCACCGCAAACTGGGGCGAGATTGCGCGGCGCAAACCGTCCGGTCCGCTGGAGGCGGAACTCGTGGGCGCCGCCGGCATTCGCTTTGCGCTGGCCCGCATGGACGCAGGCGATACCGACGCCGCCGCGAGTGCGCTGGAGCGTGTGCCGGACAACAGCCGCTATGCCCTGCGCGCCGCGCACATGCGTGGTGTCATGGCCGTGGAGGCGGGCGACACCGCCACCGCGGGGCGCATTCTTTCGCGCCTGGTGGACGAACACCCGGAGTACGAGGACATCCGCGACGTGAAGCTGGCCATGGGCGGCGTGTCCATGGCGCGTCATCACTGGCACGCTGCGCTGCGCTACTTCGAATCGGCGGAAGACTCCTGGCAGGACGAACAGCGTTCGCTGGCGCGCATCGCGCTGCCGGACAACGTCGACGATGCCTGGAACGCGTGGGGCGAAAACCAGCGTTGGCGCGAGGAGATCCGTCTCTCTCCCGAAATCCTGCTGGGCGTCATCGACGGCCTTGCCGGTGCGTCGCTCGACCTGCACGGCCAGGTCTCACTGGATCCGGCCAAGGATCTGGCGCGAACGCTGTGGCCGGCCGGCCTCTCCGCGCCCGCCACCGCCGCGTGGGACAGCTCGGGCGCACTGGCCCGCCACGCGCCCTCCGCGCCGGAGTGGGCCACGTTGCGCGCCCTGCAGGCACAGCAGCAGGACGCGCGCGCACGGCTGGCGCTGCAGGATCACGTGATTGCCAGGCGACGCGAGGAAATCGCACGCCGGATCAGCTACCTCGATATCGGCGCGATCAAGGCCGATTCCAACGCGGTGCAACTGTCGCGCGCGGTGATCCGTCTGGAGGCGATACTCGCCGGTCTGGACGCGTCCCGCCGGCAACTCGACGCGGTGCGCGACAGCATGCTGGTGCAGATCAGCCGGCGCACGCGTGACATGCTGACGGGGCTCGAGCGCGACCTCCTGTTCATGCGCGCCGTGCGCCACTTCCACGTCGACGGCCCCAACCTGGAGCGGCCGGAGAAGCTGCCCGACGGCGTCCCCCCCGCCGCGGAGCTGCTCGCGCGCGAGGACTCCCTGTCACACGAGTCCAGCGCCTTCATCACCGAGTTCGCGCGCCGCTACCCGGACATCATCAACCGGTCCTTCGATGAGTACTGGCGGCCCCGCCTGATGGTGGATGTCGAGGGCCTGCTGGGCGACCTGCGCATCGAACTGGCCCACGCCCGCGGTATTCGCGCCGGTATCGACTCCACCGTGGCGGCGTTCGCAACCGACCCGGTGCTGATGGCCGAGCTCGCTCGCCGCGACCACATGGCCGCCAGCGCGGACTCCCTGGACGCCGTGGAACGAGGCATGCGCCGCGTCATCGCACAAACCGTGGCCGCGCGCGGGCGGGTGCTGCTCGCCACCGAGCGGGAGAGAATCGACTACCATATTGCGGACGCGGCCTACGAACTCACCGTCGCGACCGCAACCGACACCGTCACCAACCGCAACGCCGAACTGGTGAGGCCGCTCCGCAACCGTTCCATCGCGTACCTCGAGGCGTTCCTCGAGCACCACCCGCAAAGCATCGCGCGCGGCGAGGCGCGCTTCCGGCTGGCCGACATGCAACTGCTCGCCGCCCGCGATGAGTTCCAGATCAGGATGCGCGACTTTCTCGGCGACAGGCCGGCGTCGGAGGACCTCGGCAACCGCGCGCTCGCGCCCTTCATGAACTACGAGCCCGCCATTGCGCTGTACCAGGCCATCCTGGACGAGGACCCGGAGTTCCCGCACACGGATGCTGTGCTCTTCAACCTGGGCATGATCCTCTCCGACGACGGCCGCCCGGAGGCCGACCAGTACCTCGCGCGGCTGGTGCGCGACCACCCGCAGGCGCCCGACGCGCAGGAGGCCTGGCTGCGCATGGGCAGCGACCGCTTCGACCGCAAGGAGTACAGCGACTGCGTGCCCTACTTCGAGCAGGCGGCGGCGGGAAGCGACCCGTCGTTCACCGCCATCGCCCTCTACAAGCTGGGCTGGGCGGAGTTCGCGCGCGACCGCTTCGAGCAGTCGACCGATTCGTTCCGTCGCCTGATGGATCACTACGCGGCCCACGGCGACATCGCGCGCAGCATGGACCTGCGCGACGAGGCGCGCGAGTACCTGGTGCACTCGCTGGCCCGCGCCGGCGGCGCCAGCGCCTTCCAGCGCTACTTCGATTCGCTGGGCCCGCGCGACTACGAGTCCGACATCCTGCTCTCGCTGGGCCACCTGATGCGCAGCGTGAGTCTGTACGAGGACGCCATCGCCTGCGACGAGCTGTGGCTCGCCCGCTATCCAAGGGACCCGCGCGCGCTGGAGATTGCGGAGCGCATGGTGGAGACCTATCGGCGCTCCAGCAAACCCGACCTGGCGCGCGAGGCACGCCTCGCGCAGGCGCAGCGCTTCCTGCCCGGCAGCCCGTGGTACCAGGCGAACACCGACCCCGCCACCCGAGCCGCCGGCGAGGCGTTCGCGCAGGGTGCGTTGCGCGCTAACGCGGCCTACCACCACCGCCGCGCGCGCGACAACGACGACCCGGCCAGCTGGCGGCTCGCGCTCACCAACTACGAGCAGTACCTGCAGCACTGGCCGAACGCGGGCGACGCCACGCGCATCCACTTCTTTGCCGGTGAGGCCGCCACCCGGCTCACGGCGTATCCGCGCTCGTTGCAGCACCTGGCGGCGGCGTCGAAGAGCGACTCCACCGCGCTCGCGCTGGAGGCGACCTGGCAGCAGGTGGCGGTGACCGACACCTGGTACCGTTCGACGCACACCGAGGCCGGCCACGGCACGGACTCGCTGGCCACCGTGCTCATCGCCTCCGGGCGCGCCTTCGTGCAGCGCTTCCCCACCGATCCGCGCTGCGCGGACATTGTGTGGCGCCAGGGCAACGTGGCCTACGCACACGCGTGGTATCCCGATGCGGCGGCCATCTTTGAGACTTTCGGCAACACCTATCCCGCCGACAGCCGCGCCGCGCGCGGCGCGCGCCTGGGCGGTGACGCGCACTACAAGCGCGCCGACTTCCACGCCGCCGGGATTGCCTATCGCCGCGCGGTGGATCTGGCCACGCAGAGCGGTGAGGACTCGCTGGTCGCAGCGGTGAAACCAACCATTCCACTGTGCGACTACAAGCACGCCGAGTCGGTCGCCGCGGCGGACAGCGTGCGCGGACCTTTCCAGGCCGCGCCCCTGTTTGCGGGCGTGGCCACGGAGTTCCCCGCGTATCCGCACGCCGACCTCGCGCTCTACCGCGCGGGGCTCGGGTACGCCTCCGGACTGAAGTATCGCGACGCCACCGTCGCGTGGGAACGCCTGCTCGCGACCTACCCGGAGAGCGAGTATGCGCGCGACAGCGCCATCCAGATTGCGCGCACCCACGAAGCGGCCGGCGATACGCCGGGCGCGGCCGCGGCTTATGAACGCTTCTCACGCCTGTATGTGAAGGACCCGGACGCACCCGCGGCCCTGATCAAGGCCGCGGACATGCTGGCGGACGCGGGCGATGCGGGCGGCGCGGAACGCATGCGCAGCATCTTCATCCAACGATTCCCCGGCGACACGCAGACGGTGATGGAGATTCGCGCCTCGCGCGCCAGCCAGGAACTCGCGCGCGTCCGCGACGGCGCCGCGTCGATGTCCGTGCTGATGGCGAAACCGGGCGCCAACACGTCCTCGTCGGAACTGCGGGAGTACCTGGCGCTGGCGAAGGAGCACCCGGAGATGGCGTCGCCCGTCATCCTGGCCCAGGTGGACTACTACGACGCCGAAGAGTCATTCGCAAGCTTCAGCGCCATGCGGCTCACGCAACCGCTGCCGGCATCGCTGGAAAAAAAGAAGCAGGCGCTGGAGTCGCTGCTCGAGAAATACAACACGTGCTCCGGCCACGGCGTGGCGGAGTACACGCGCGCGTCGGCCTACCGCATCGGGCAGGCGCTGGTGGGCTTTGGCGACGCGCTCATGCAGAGCGAGCGCCCGGGGGACCTCGAGGGTGAGGACCTGCTCGCGTACGAGGACGTGATCGAAGAGCAGGCGTGGGTGTTCTACGACCGCGGCGAAAACGTGTGGTCGGACATGCTGCGCCAGATCGGCGACACGCCGGACGATCCCGGGCAATGGATTGCCCACACGCGCGCGGCGCTGTGGCCCCGGCTCTCGCAGCGGTTCATGTACCGGCCCGAGCCGGAGTATCCCGTGCTCGTGGCCAGACCGCCCGCGGAGCCGGAAACCGACTAGCAACTCCGAATATCGCGGGCGGGAACGGGGCTTGCGTAAGCGTCAGGAGCGGACTCCCGGCATGTGCACCGGGAACGACAGGAAACAATGCGGACAACCACGATGAATCGCCTTGCATCGCGCACGGGTGCCGTGCGGCTGGCCCGGGCCGCGGCCATGCTGCTGGTGTGCGGCCCGCTGATGGGCGCCGTGGGTGGCTGCAGCATGCTGGGCATGGGCGGCGGTCACAAACCGGCCGAGAAGATGAGTGGCGACGCGCGCCGCGACATGCTCGCCGAGGCCGGGGCCCGCGCGGCGCAGTACCCGGAAGAGCCCTACTGGCCCTGCCGCATGGGCGAGGTGTACGCGGCCATGGATTCGACCGACGCGGCGGTGGCCGCGCTGCGCACCGCGCTGGCGCGCGACGCGGACTACGCGCCCGCCATTTCGCTCCTGTCACGCATCCAGTACGCGTCCGGCGAGCACGCCGAGGCCATCGCAATGCTCGACGGGTACATCGCGGCGCACCCCGGCGCGCCCGACGAGTTGCGCGCCGCGCTGGCGCTGCACCTCGATGCCGTCGACGAGGTGGAACGCGCCGAGGCGGCCATCGCCGCCTGCACCGGCAATTCCGGCGACGTCTACGCCGCGCGCACCTACCTGTCGCTGCGCGGCAACGCGCCCGCATCGGCGCTGACCATCGCGAAGGCGGCGCTGGACGCCGACGGCAGCGCGGTCAACTACAACAACTACGGCGTCGCGTTACTGCACGCCGGACGGCCCATCGAGGCGCGCGACGCGTTCCGCAGGGCGCTGGATCGCAACGCGTCGCTCGCGGGCGCGCTCTACAACATGTCGCTCATCGAGGTGTTCTACTTCTTTGACGAGAGCGCCGGCCGGCAGTGGTTCGATCGCTACACGCAGGTGGCGCTGGAAGATCCGGACGATCTCGCGTCGGTTTTCAAGGTGGACATGACGCGGCTTTCGCGTCCGGGCGCAACCCGATAGCAGGCAGGCAAGCATGGGTAACACAGGGAACGGAGTATCCGCGCCCCGCGGGGCGCTGCTGATGGCGCTCGCCGTGGCGCTGCTGGTCGTGGCGGCGGGATCGCCGCGCGCCCAGGCGCCGGCTACGTCACCGTCCAAGACCGCGACAAAGCCATCGGTTACCCCGCCACGCACCGCCGCCGTCAAAACGCCGGTGCGCCGCACCGAGGCGGTGCGCACGCTCGATGCCATCAACATCGAGGGCGAGATCGCGGTGCCCCAGGTTCTGTTCATCACCGCCCGCGACGTCCGCCGCTACCGCGACGGACTGGGGCTGAAGTTTCAGTTGAGCGCTTTCGAAGCGGGCCGATCCGCCGTGCTGCCCTCGCGGCTGCGGGTTGCCCCACAGCAGCAGTCACAATAAGGAGGAGTGACAATGAATCCAATCTCCGCGTTTGCGGATTTCTTCAAGAACGGGGGACCGTTCATGTACGTGATTCTCGGAACCGCGGTGGCAATCCTTGCCGTCGCCGCCGAGCGCTTCTGGGTGATCGCGCGCGCCGCGTCGGTCAACAGCGCCAAGTTCACCCGCGACGTCGTGCAGCGCGTCGCCAAGGGCGACATGACCGGCGCCGCCGACCTGTGCCGCCGGGTCAAGAGCCCGGTGGGCGCGGTGGCGCACGCCATCGTGTCGCGCAACGACAGCGACGAGGAACGCCTGATGAACGCCGCCGACGGCGCGGCCACCATCGTGCTGCCGCCGCTCTCGCGCCGGCTGCCGTACCTCAACATGCTGGCCAACGTGGCCACCCTGCTGGGTCTGCTGGGAACGATCTTCGGCCTGACCACCGCCTTCTCGGCGGTCGGCGCGGCCGATCCGGCGCAGCGCTCGGCCTTCCTGGCCGTGGGCATCTCGCAGGCACTCAACACGACCGCCTTCGGTCTCATCGTCGCCGTCCCCACGCTGCTCATCCACAGCTTCCTGGTGAGCAAGGTCGAGGGCATCGTGGAGAACATCGACGAGACCAGCGTGCGCCTCATTGAGGCCGTCGGCCGGAAGAACGTGGCCGCGTAGGGAAAGAAGAGAACGACCATGCGCACCAGTACCCGCCGCGGTTACCGCAAGATCATCGAGGGAGACCTCGAGCTCATGCCGCTGATGAACCTGTTCGTCGCCATGATCCCGATGCTGCTCATTTCGGCGGTGTTTCTCAATGTGACCGTGATCGACATGAAGGCGCCCTCTGACGAAGTCTCGGAGAAGCCCCCGCGCGAGTCGCTGGGGCTCTCGGTGACCATCCAGGAGAGCGCGTTTGTAATCGAGGGCCGCGGCCTGCAGAAACGCGTCATCGCGCGCGCCGACGCCGACGCGGACCAGCAACTGGGCGGCGCGCTGGCGCAGGTGGCCATTTCGCACCCGGACAACAAGGACGTGGTCATCGTCTCGCAACCGGACACCAACTATGGCGATATCGTGGCGGTAATGGATATTTCGCGTGAGAACGGGCTGCCCGGGGTTGCCCTGATGGGCGCGCGGTAAAGGGACCACAACATGCGCAGAAAACGCAACAGACGCCTTCGTCCCCGTACGGTTCACACGCCGTTGCGCCTGACGTCGATGATGGACATTCTGACCACGCTGCTCCTGTTCCTCCTCAAGAGCTTCGTGGTGGAGGGTGAAGCCATCACGCCGGTGCCGGGCGTGAATCTCCCCGAGTCGTCCAGCAACACGCCGGCGCAGGCGTCGGTGGTGGTGGCCATATTCAACAACACCATCATGCTGGACGGCCAGGTGGTGGCGCAGGTCTCCCGCGAGACCGGATCCGGCGACCTGCTCATCGAGGCGCTGGCGGACCGCCTGGACGAGGCGCGCGAACGCAGCGAAGAAATCGCCAGGATGCGCGGCAGCGACGCGGAGTTTCACGGGCGCGTCGCCATCCAGGGTGACCGTGAAATCGAGTTCGATATCCTGCAGCGCGTGATGTACACGTGCGGCTACAGCGGATACGAAGAGCTTTCGCTCGCAGTGCTGGGGACGTCGTGATCATGGGCCACGCGCACGCAGGCATACCACCGCAGTATCAGCAGCCGCTCTGGGGGGCAATCGACCCCGTCCTCAAGCGCTGCTTCATTGCCGCCGGCATTCTCGGCGTGATCGTGCTCATCGGCATCTTCATTGCGCCCGCTCTCCCGCCCCGGCCCAACGCGCTCGAGGACATGCCCGACCGCCTGGCGCGGTTGATCCTGGAGAAGCCCAAGGCGCCCGCCGGCGACCTGGCCGAGCGCATCGCCAAACTGGAAGCGCCCAGGACGGAGACACGCGCCGAAGAAAAAGTGGAACCCGCCAAACCCAAAGTGGAGCCGCGCCGCCGCACCAGTCCGCCGCGCGTGCAGACCGACAAGGGCGCGCAGGGCCGCCAGAAGGCGAAGGTCGAGGTGGCGCAGAACCTGGCGCAGGTGACCGGGTCCGTCGACAAGGTGCTGGAGAGCGTTTCGAAGTCACTGCCGGCGTCCACCAACGCCACCGACGCGGAACCCGCGCCGCGCCGACGGCGCAGCGTGCGCTCGGGCCGCAGCGGGACGCAGATCGCGACCGTGGGCGGGAGCTCCAACCTTGGCTCCGCCGACATGGGCGGCTCGGCCATCGAGAGCAACGGCATCAGCATTGCGGCCATCACCGACCTCGCCGTGGACGGCGGCGGCGGCAGCGGCGAGGAGTTCTCCTCCCCGGGTGGCGGCGGCTCGGCGGATGCGGGATCCCGCAACGACTACCGCAGCAACGAATCGCTGCTGGCCGTGGTGCGCCGCTACGCGCCCGGCATCCAGTTCTGCTACGACAACGAACTCAAGCGCAACCCCGGACTGCGCGGCAAACTGGTGGTCAACATCACCGTGCTCGCAGACGGCTCGGTGAGCGAGGCGCTCGTGGTGGAGGACAAGCTCGGTTCGCCCGCGGTGACGCAGTGCGTGGTGGCGCAAATCCGCGGCTGGCGCTTCCCCGCCATCCCCAGCGGCACCACCAGCTTCAAGACGCCGTTCGTATTCACGCCGCCCAACTAGCCGTCGCGCTTCGGCGCACCCCCCATCACCAGGCGCACCAGTTGCATGCCCACCGCGGACGGGAGATCGTCCGGCCGCGAATGGGCGTTGCTGCACATGATCACGAGGTCTTCCGGGCCGACGGTGTAGAGGCAGAAGAACCCACGGTCGTCACCACCAACCACCACGCTGTGCGTCCAGTACTTGGCGGCTGCAGCTGCGGACAACGTCTTGCCGCTGCGAATTGCGGTCAGCCAGCGGTGCAGATCGTGGGGCGTGGAGAACATCCCGCCACTCCCCATCACCAGCCAGCTCGTCTTCCCCCAGTAGCGCGGCGTGTTGATCCGGCCGAAGGAGTTCCCCTCGTAACCGACGGCGAAGTCACGATCCGGGAAGCGCGCGGCGTCCTCGTGCAGGCCGGTGCGCGTCATGCCCGCTGGCTCAAAGAAATTGCGTCGCAGATAATCCCCGTACGTCTCGCCGGAGGCGATCTCCACGATGGCCGCGAGCATCACCCAGGCGGAGTGGGAGTGTTCCTCACCCCTCCCGGGCGCAAAGAGCAAGTCCTGGTGAAGAATGCGATCGATGGCGGTGGCGCGGTCGATCCACGACAGATCCGGATCCGTGTCCACGCCGGCGATGTCGTGGAAATTGGGCAGACCGGAAGTGCCGGTCATGAGGTTGTCGATGGTGACGGCCCGCTTGTCGTCGGGCACATCCTTGAAAAAGCGCATGATTGTGTCTGACGTATTCAGCTTCCCGGTTTCCTCCAGCTTGAGGATGGCGGCCTTCGTGAAGTCGATCGGCACCGAACCGATCGAAAAAATGGTTGTGGTATCGACAGGGATACTGTTCTCGCGATCGGCGAGGCCGTAGCCGCGGTCGAGGACGATCTTCCCGCCGTGGACCACGAGCACCGCACCCGAAAAGCCCGACGCCTCGGCTTGGTCGAGGCGCACGGCGAGCGCGTCCCAGGTGTACGGCGGCCCGGTGTCCTTCTCCGCGCCGGCGCTTTCGCGCGTCCCCTCCAGGTCGAACGCCACGATGAAGTGGGGCGCTTCCCCCTGGACGCGGTACACCAGCGAGGTCTCCCGGCCCTCGAGTACAAAGATGAGGCGGACACCACCCCCCTCAACCGCATCCGCGAGGACGCCGTCGAAACCGCGCGCGGCGTCGCGGATGCGCGCTAGGTACGCCATGAGTTCGCCCGGCGCAAAGCCCTCCCGGTACGATTGCGCCAGGTGGGTATCCGCGAAGGCGCGCAGCGCGGCGTCACCGGAGCTCTGGATCATGTCCTCGATGGCGCGTCCCCGCTGCGGGTCTCCCTGGGCCGCGGCAATGGCCGTCCCAGCCGCCAGCACCAGCACCAACAAAAGTATGTATTTGGGCATCCGTGTCCTCCCTGCAGCACGTCGAGTCAAGGAACTGTGGACTGTTGAAGCCTTGAACACCCGGAGGGATCAAAAAGTGGCAGGCGTTGGCGCAAACCGGAATCAGCGCGGCCGCTCGATACCGAGCGACTTCATGCGCGACTTGAACGTCGACGGTGAAATACCGATCAGCGTAGCCGCACCGCCGTCGCCGCCCACGCGCCAGCCGGTCTGTTCGAGGGCGGCGATCATGTTGTCCCGTTCGATGCGGCGCAGGTGTTCTTCGCCCATGACGGCAGGTCGATCTTCCCCGTGACGCGGGAGCACGGAAGCCCGTACGGCGTCCGGCAGCACCCGCTCCAGCCGCAGCGGTCCATCACCCGATGTGATCAGCGCGCGCTCGATGACGTTGCGCAGTTCACGCACATTCCCCGGCCACGCGTAGCCCCGCAACACGGCGGCGGCATCGGGCGGCAGGGGCGGGACGGCGCGCCCCATGCGCCGGGAGAGCTTCTCGATCAGGCTGCCGGCGATGATGACCACGTCGTCGTGCCGCTCGCGCAGCGGCGGCAGCGGCAGGGGGAACACGCTCAGTCTATAATAGAGATCCTCGCGGAATGTCCCCTCCTTCACCGCCCGTTCCAGGTCGCGGTTGGTGGCGGCCACCACCCGCACGTCGACGCGACGCGTCCGTGACCCTCCCACCGGTTCGAACTCTCCCTCCTGCAGCACACGCAGCAACTTGCCCTGCAGTTCCAGCGGCAGTTCGCCAATCTCGTCCAGGAAGATGGTTCCCCCGTCGGCCAGTGCGAAGCGCCCGTCGCGGCGCTGCGTGGCGCCGGTGAAGGCCCCCTTCTCGTGACCGAAGAACTCGCTCTCGATGAGCGTGGCGGGAATGGCGGCGCAATTGACCTTGATCAGGGGACCATCCGCGCGGCGGCTGCGCTTGTGGATCGCGCGCGCGAACAACTCCTTGCCGGTCCCGGTCTCCCCATGTATCAAAACGGTCGCATCGGTGTGCGCCACCTGCGCCACCGCCTGCAGCGCGGCGCGCAGTGCGGGGCTCTTCCCCACGATCTCGTCGAAGCCGTGGTCCTCTTCGATCTCGGCGCGCAGGTACTCGGTCTGGGCGGACAGGCTCTTGATGCGGTGTTCCGCGTTCACGCGCTCGGTGACGTTGCGCAGGATCATGCTGAAGAATGGCTGCCCGTGCGCTTCGTAGCGCGAAAGGGTGGCCTCAGCCAGGAATGCGTCGCCGCCGGGTGGCCGCGGGTTGAAGACGCCCGGGATCCACAGGTTCGGCGAGCCCCCCGTGGCGCGCTCCAGGTCGTCGACAAGACCGGCAATCTCGCGCGCGGCATCCACGCCCAGCAGGTGATCGAGCCGCTGGCCGCGCACCCTCGCGAGCGCGCACGCGAACAGCGCCTCCGCCGCCGGATTCATCATGGTAATGGCCAGATCGCGGTCGAACTCGACGATCGCATCCATGGCGCTGCCAATCAAGCGGGCGAGCTTCTGCTCCCGTTCGTGAACCTCGGCTTCGAGTTTGAGCCGGCGCATTTCCGCGCCGGCGCGCGCGGCGAAAATCTTGAACAGCGTCAGCAGCCGCTTCTCGTCGGGCATGGGGCGCTGATCCACGACGGCCAGGTGGCCAAGCACGTTGTTGTGCTCGTCGAGAATGGGAACGCCCAGGTAGCTCACCGTGCCCGCAAAGTTGGGGTCCTTGTCGGCCGGATACAGTTCCACCAGGCGGTCGGGGATGTGGACGAGTTGTTTTTCGTGGATGGCGGTGTGGCAGGGCGTTCCCACGATGGGGTACTCGTATCCCTCGAGCGTCTTCTCCCCCATGCAGAACGCCAGCGCGCGCAGCCGCTGCCGATGCGGGTCGTACTCGGTGACCCAGGCGCCGTGGGTGTCGAGGGCGCGGGCCAGGTTCTTCACGAGCGCGCGGTAGAAGTCGAGTCCCGTCTCGGACGCGGTTCCCTCCACGATGGCCCGGAAGGCGGTTTCTTCGTCGATACGGCGCTCGGTGGGTGCGGCCATGGCCGAATGATAGCACCCCGATGACTTCTCGTCGATTCTATCGACGACTTTTCGCCGCCGACGAGATCCCGTCCCGCGCCGCTCCGGGTGCTAAGGACTCAATTCATTACATTACAACGCTTTAATCAAACTGGCGCGAGTGGTACGCACCGTGCCTTAGGGGTAGTCATCCGCGGCCGATGGGCGGCCGCAACCGGACCCCGAAAACCAGAAGGAGACACCACCATGTCAACCGCCATGAACGAAAAGAAGATGCCCGAACCCCGCAACGGCGTGGACACCCCCACGCTGCTGGCCACCATCAATGCCGTCGGCAGCCAGCCGGAGCTGGCGAAGTTCCAGTTCCGGGCCACCAACCGCTGGCAGCAGGGCACCCACAGCCGCAGCCGCATCCAGTCGTTCTACGGCGCCGGCGAGGAGCGCATGCACGAGAAGGAGTTCGTCTATGACGGCGACCACCCGGCCGTGCTGGTGGCGCGTGACCAGGCGCCGACACCGGTGGAGTTTCTCCTCCACGCACTGGCGGCGTGCATCACGGCCGGCATCGGCAACATCGCCGCGGCGCGCGGTGTGACCCTCTACGAAGTGGAGTCGAGCATCGAGGGCAACATCGACCTGCGCGGCATTCTCGGACTGTCCAACGAGGTCCGCAACGGGTACGAAGGCCTGCGCATCAACTTCAAGATCAAGGGCGATGCCCCGCGCGAGGTGCTCGAGAAGATCGTCGAGCAGGGCCGCAAACGCAGCGCGGTGTACGACGTTCTCGCCAACGGCGTTCCGATTGCGATGACGGTGAACGCCGGGTGAACGGCAACGATGGCCCGCCGGCCGGATGTCAGCAACGGCTCCGGCCGGCGGCGCCAACCGGGAAAGGAATCATCATGAAACGCACGGACACCATCATCATCGGCGGGGGCCAGGCAGGACTGGCGATGAGCCGCTGCCTCGCGGACCGCGGTATCGATCACGTCGTTCTGGAAAGAGGACGCGTGGCCGAGCGCTGGCACAGCGAACGCTGGGACTCCCTTCGCATGCTGACACCGCGCTGGCAGAGCCGCCTTCCCGGCTGGTCCTACCGCGGCACAGACCCGGATGGCTTCATGAGCAAACAGGAAGTGATCAACTACCTCGACGACTACGCCCGATCCTTCTCCGCGCCGGTTCACGCCGGTGTCACGGTGGACGCCGTGGAGCGCGACCCGGCCGGGTTCCGCGTCCAGACGGACGCCGGCGTGTGGCGCGCGCCCAACGTGGTCATCGCCACCGGTCACTGCGACCGGCCCCAGGTGCCGCCGATGTCGGCGGCACTCGCGCCGCAGATCGACCAGGTGGTGCCGTCGCGGTACCGCCGGCCGGAGAACCTGCGCGACGGGGGCGTGCTCATCGCCGGCGCATCGGCCACCGGCATCCAGCTGGCTGCCGAGATCGCCCGTACCGGGCGTCCCGTCACCGTGGCCGTCGGCCGACACACGCGGCTGCCGCGCCGCTACCGGGGCCGCGACATCATGGCGTGGTTCGACGCGCTGGGCGTCCTCACCGAAACCACCGGCGAGGCGTGGGACATCGAGGCGTCGCGCCGCCAGCCCTCGCTGCAACTCGTGGGGAGCGAGGACCATCGCTCCCTTGACCTGGGGGTGCTGCAGGAACTCGGCGTGCGCGTGGCGGGACGCATGATCGGCACATTCGGCCGCCGTGTGTACCTGGCGGACGATCTCGCCGCGTCGATGGATCGCGCGGAGATGAAGATGAACGAGCAGCTCGACCGCGTGGACCGCCATGTCGCCGACAGCAAACTCGAGTCGGGGGTCACCGCACCCGGCCGGCCCGCACGCATCCGGGTTCCCGACGCGCCGCGCGTGATCGATCTCGCCGCCGAGAACATCCGCACGGTGATCTGGGCCACCGGCTACCGTCGCGAGTACCCGTGGCTGCGCGTGCCGGTGCTGGACGCGCGCGGCGAGATCCGGCACGAAGGCGGCATCACCACCGAGCCGGGTCTGTACGCGCTCGGATTGTTCTACATGCGGCGGCGCAACTCGAGCTTTCTCGACGGCGTCGGCGCCGACGCCGCCGACCTGGCGGATCACATCGTCCAGCGGCTGGCGCACAAACGCCTGGCCGTTGCGTAACCCGAAGGAGAGACGAATGAACCCGATGACCGGACACAACCCCATTCAACCCCGGTACGACGCCATCGTCGTCGGTGCCCGCGTGGCCGGCGCGTCCACGGCGATGCTGGTGGCCCGTTCCGGCCTGCGCGTTCTCGTGCTCGAGCAAAGCACCCGCGGCAGTGACACCACGTCCACCCACGCCCTGATGCGCGCGGGTGTGCTTCAGCTCCGCCGCTGGGGTCTGCTCGACCGCGTCGTCGCCGCGGGAACGCCGGCCATCCGGCTGACCACCTTCCACTACGGCGGCGAAGCCATCGAGATCCCGATTCAGCCGCGCGACGGCGTCGACGCCCTGTACGCACCGCGCCGCACGGTGCTGGACGCGATCCTGGCCGACGCCGCGGTGGAGAGCGGCGCACACGTGATCCACGGGGCGAGGGTCGAACGCCTGCTGCGCGATCCCGGCGGACGCGTGTGCGGCGTCGCGTTTCGCGGCGAGGACGGCGGGGTCCGGCATGTCGCGGCGGACATCGTGATCGGCGCGGATGGCGTGCGTTCCACCGTGGCGCGCGCGGTCGGCGCCGCGACGCTGCACACCGCCGACCGCCCCGGCGCGTACATCTACGGCTACTGCCGGCTGGGCGTCAACGGTACCCACTGGCACTTCGCCGACCGCGTTGCGGCGGGCGTGATCCCCACCAACGACGGCACCACCTGCGTGTTCGTCGGGCTGCCGCCCGAGCGCTACCAGGCAAGGCGCTTCACCGGCTTCGACGCGCTCTTCCGGACCGTGGTGGCTGAAAACGACCCCGGCCTCGGGCGCGCCATCGGGCGCGCGGAGCGCGTGGGCAAGCTGCACCCGTTCGCCGGCATGCCGGGTTTCATCCGGCAGTCGTGGGGACCGGGCTGGGCGCTGGTGGGTGACGCCGGCTGCTTTAAGGATCCGCTGACGGCACACGGCATGACGGACGCCCTGCGCGACGCCGAGTTGCTCGCGAACGCCGTGACGGCGGGCACGGACGGCGCACTGGCCGCATACCAGGGTGAACGCGACGGGTTTGCCGTTGAGTTCCTGCGGCTCTCGGACGAAATCGCATCCTTCAACTGGGATATCGAACGCGTGAAGGGCCTTCACCACCGCCTGAGCAAACTAATGACGCGCGAGTACGAGTGGGTCAACGCGTTTGGAGCGGGAACACCATTCCGTGCTGGCAGTGCACGGAGCGACGGGCGGGGTGAACCGGGAGAGCTTAACAATTCGCATGTGCTTGTGTGATTTGATTTCCGCGAAGAAAGACGATGCATGCGCATTACGTCCTTGAAATAAATCGGACCTTTGTGTCAGAATATACAGCATCAATCAACTCTGCCATCCCTGTAACGTCGGCATCGAACAATCGAACCGGCACACCTGGATGGAAGCAGTGCACTGACCTCCGGACCGCCCGTCGACAGGACGGGTCCGATCAAGAGCACACGCATCGCGACATTCGGCGGTTGTCCCGAATTCGCGGTACGCCTCTTCTCCAGACTCATGACTCCCCGGCACGCCCCAAGACTGTTGCTGTATCCCGTCCGCATTAACCAACATTACACAGGGAATAGCTTCACAATGGAGCGTTGGTATCGCGCGGAGCCGTCTGCTGGTTACGGCCGGTCCGGCGGGTGTTTCGTGCAGCGCTGATAGTGCCGGACCCATCAACTTGTGGAGGACGCCCCCCATGAGAACAAGATCAGCAGTCGCCATCCTCGCGACCGTGCTTGGCGTGGTATCGCTTTCCGCGGTGTCTACCTTTGCACAGTATCCGGGGAAGAATCAGCTACCCATCGCTCCCACCGCGATTCCTAAATTCGTCGATCCCCTGCCGCACTTTGCCGGCGCGCGCGTGGACGCCACTCAACCCGGAACACCGCTGACGGTGGAACTCATGTCCCTCGATCAGCAGGCCCTCTCCACCGGAACCGTGCTCGGCAACGGCACCGTGGTTGGAAACGGCGCGGGGCTCACCCACGTGTGGGGTTACCGGGTCTCGAACGGAGCGGTGACACGCGGTCCGTTGTGGCCGTCGTTCACCATCGAGGCGAAGCGCGGCGTGCCCCTGGACGTGCTCTACCTCAACTCCCTGAACGAGAGCTACGACGCCGTCAACATCGCCGTCGACCAGACACTGCACTGGGCCATGGGCACGCACAGCATGGACCTGTACACCGGTGACGTACCGGCGACGGTGCATCTCCACGGCGGCGAAGTGCCGGCGTGGTCCGACGGCGGACCGGATTCCTGGTTCACGCCCAGCGGCCTCGCGGGCGGTCATGCGGCCCAGACCAACGTCTACCACTATCCCAACACGCAGGAAGCGGCCACGCTCTGGTACCACGACCATGCACTCGGCGCCACGCGTCTGAACGTGTACGCCGGTACGGCGGGCTTCTACTTCCTGCGCGACAACGCGGAAGACGCCCTCCACCTGCCGGGCTGGTCCGGCGACGGCAAGGTTCAGGAGTTCAACGCGGCCACCGGCACGTTCGGTGCGGCGTATCTCCCGGAAATTGAAATCGCCATCCAGGATCGCATGTTCGACACCAACGGACAGCTATACTGGCCGGCGGGCGGTCCGTTCGGCATGATGCCGCCCAACCCGACCGTCCACCCGTACTGGACGCCGGAGTTCATCGGCGACATCATCACCGTCAACGGCAAGACCTGGCCGTATCTGAGCGTCGCGCCGCGCAAGTACCGCTTCCGGCTGCTCAACGGGTCCAACGCCCGCTTCTACGAACTGTGGTTGCAGGACCTCGCGTCCGGCACCATGGGCCCCACCATCTACCAGGTGGGCACCGACGGCGGTCTGCTGGACACGCCCGTCGCCATCGCCGGAAAACTGCTCATCGCCCCCGGTGAGCGCGCCGACCTCGTGATCGACTTCTCGCAGGTCACGAGCCCGAGCGGCGTGTGGACGCTCAAGAACTCGGGCAACGCCCCCTACCCCAAGGGCACCCCGCCCAAGGGCTCCACGCTCGGTCAGATCATGCAGTTCCGCGTGGACGGCGGGCTGGCCGGCGCAGACAACAGCGTGATCACGGGCAGGACCACGCCCATGGTCAAGCTGGCCAACTTCCTGAGCGGCACGCCCGCGGTGCCGGTGAACAAGCAGCGCCAGCTCACCCTCAACGAGGTCATGGGCCCGGGCGGCCCGCTCGAGGTGCTGGTGAACAACACCAAGTGGGCGGGTCACTCAACGCGTCCATACAACGACTTCACGATGGATCCGTCGGGTACCTCCAACACCATGTACTCCGAGATCACGCAGGAAGGACAGACCGAGGTCTGGCAGATCATCAACATGACCGCGGATGCACACCCCATTCACCTGCACCTCGTACAGTTCCAGCTGTTGAGCCGCCAGAAGTTCAACACCAACCGGTATGCCAAGGTGTACAACAGTGCCTTCGTCGCCGCCGGCTTCCCGCTGGGCTTCGAGGGCGGCTGGGGTCCGCCGCTCAACTACGGTACCGGCAACGACCCCGCGGGCACCAACTGGACCCCGTTCCTCGGCGGGAACCCGGACGTCACGCCCCATCTGCAGGGCATGCCGAAGCCGACCCTGCCCAACGAAATGGGCTGGAAGGACACGTTCATCATGTACCCGGGCGAGGTCACCACGGTGATCGCGCGCTGGGCCCCGACCGATGCCCCGGCGGCAGCTCCGGCCAACTCGCTGTGGTTCGACTTCAATCCCAACGGTGGCCACGGCTACGTGTGGCACTGCCACATCATCGACCACGAGGACAACGAGATGATGCGGCCGTACCTCGTCACCGCCAACACCAACGCTCCGGGCGGCCGGAACACGAGCCCGTTCTATCTGGGCTACTACAACACGCATCCTGCGGCAGCGGCACTCGCGTCGTTCTCGCCGGGCAGCATGGATGACGGTGGCGCGGCGCCGCGTACGAGTGGTCTTCCCACCGCGTACAGCCTGGGGCAGAACACGCCCAACCCGTTCAACCCCACGACGCAGATCCGCTTTGCGCTGCCGGCCGAGAGCCGCGTATCGCTGGTGGTCTACAACGTCGCGGGTCAGAAGGTTGCAACGCTGATCGACGACACCGCTCCGGCCGGCTACCACACGGTGGAGCTGGATGCGGCCAATCTGGCCAGCGGCGTGTACTTCTACCGGCTGGATGCGGGGAACTTCTCGCAGACCCGGAAGATGGTGCTGCTGAAGTAGGGTTTCACGCGCCCATTGCGTGCGCCCCCAAAAGAAAGAGAGGAGCCGAAAGGCTCCTCTCTTCTTTTTTGTCTGTATGCCCCGGGGGACGAACACCCCCGGCGGGAAGCAGGCTTATTTCACGCCCTCGAGCACGTAGATGTCGCCGGTGTCGGTGTCGCGTGTGTAGATGACCTGCTTCGAGTCCGGCGACCAGCCGCCGTTGTGCACGTGCCATTCGCCGCGGCCGTCGGTGAGGGCGTGCGGTGGCCCGGCCGGGCGCGGCAGTCCGCCAGCACCGGTGGGCGGCGAGAGTGGCAGCAGGACCAGGTTCATGTTGGAGTGGGATTGGGCGGTGCAGTAGTCCACGCCGCTGCCATCCGGTGCCACCCGGAACTCGGTGAACGGCGCACTGAGGAGCAGCGATGACTCTCCGGTCTCGAGATTACCCACTCGCATCTCGGAACCCGGCCCCTCCGGGGAATAGACCACGTGGTTCGCGTCGCGGTACCAGTCGAACGCCTTGACGTGGTCCAGCACCTTGCGGCTGGTCCCGTCCTTTGGATCCACCAGAAACAGCGCGTTGCCGCTCTCGGCGTTCGAGATGATACCGATGGACGAGCCATCCGGTGCCCAGAGAGGTCCGTTGCCGGTGATGCGGTTGTTCCCCGGCATGCGCAGTGCGCCGCCGTCCGCCGCAACCACCCACAGCCGGTAGTCGCCATCCTGGTCGGAGGCAAACGCGATCTCGCGGCCATCCGGCGACCAGCAGGAGTTAAAGTCGCCGGCCGGGCGGTTGGTGAGCTGTCGCTCGGAGCCGGTCTGGCGGTCGATGACCCATATCTCGGCATTGCCGGTACGCGAGGACGAGTAGGCCACCCGCGTTCCGTCGGGCGATATCACGGGCCCGAAGTTGTCCTGGGTGTGGAACGTCAGGCGCTCCTGTTTTTCGCCATTGAGGTCCTGGAGATATAGATCCGTCTGGTGGCTCGACTTGTCGTAGAGAATGCGGCCATCGCGTGCCACCACCGGCTGGGTGTTGTTCTCCAGCACCAGCACCTGCCGCTTGCGGCCGGAGCGTACGATAGCTGGCGACATAGTCAAACGTGCTGGGCTTCGGCGTGGTCAACTGCGTCTCCTTGCGCGTGTCCAGTTCGAGCACCCAGACGCTCATGACCCCGGATTCGTCCTCGCGCGCGAAGAGCAGCCGGCGCGCGTCGGGCGACCACGGGTTCGTCCCCATGGTTCCGTACAGGCTCGTCGAGAACGTCGTTCCCCCGGTGTCCACCAGCTTCTGCACCTGGCCGCCGAGCGGCGGCACCAGGTAGACGCCGGTCTTGCCGCCGCGGTTGGAGGCAAAGGCCACCCAGCGGTTGTCCGGCGACCAGCGCGGGATGATGTCGTCGGCATCGCTCTTGACGAGCGTAATGGGATCGCCCCCCGCCGCCGCCACCACGAAGATGTCGGTGGGTCCCGACTGCGAGTGGCTGTACGCAAAGAAACCGCCGTCGGGCGACCAGCTGCCCGCCACCTCGACACCCACCGACCCGGTCATGGGCCGGGTGGTGACATTGAGCGCGAGATCGGGTGCGGGTTTGCGCACAAACAGGAAGTACGACGCCACCAACGCGACCACCGCAACGCCCGCCGCCACCGGAGCCCACGGCTTGCGGCGCCCGGGCGGATCAAGGTTCAGCGAACTGCGCGACATCGATGCGCTGACGGACTGTTCGATGTCACCCGATTCCACTTCCTTCTGGAGTCCCTCCAGCTCGTTGCACACGTCGCGCGCGGTCTGGAAGCGCTTCTCCGGGTTCTTCTCCAGGCAGCGGTTGATCACGCGCCCGAGGTGGCGCGGCAGGTTCTCGCGCAGCTCGGTCACCGAGGCCGGCTTCTCCTTGAGGATGGAGGACACGGTGGAGATTGGCGTGTCGCCCTTGAAGGGGCGCATGCCGGTGGCCATCTCGTAGAGCACCACGCCCAGCGAGAAGATGTCGGAACGGTGGTCGAGCGCCTTGGCCTCGGCCTGCTCGGGCGACATGTAGTTGACGGTGCCGATGATCTTCCCCTCCGCGGTGACGTCGCCGGCGCCCACGGTGGTCTCGCCGCTCGCGCCGGGCGCGGCCATCAGCTTCGCCAGCCCGAAGTCGAGCACGCGCAGGCGACCCTCCTGGTCCATCATGATGTTGGACGGCTTGAGGTCGCGGTGGGTGATGCCCTTGGCGTGCGCGGCGCGCAGCGCGTCGGAGAGCGGAATGGCGATCTCGAAGAACCTGTCCAGCGTCATGCCGCCGGGCTGGATCAGCTCAGCCAGCGTTTTGCCCTCCACCAGTTCCATGACGATGCAACTGCGGCCGTCGACGGCCTCCACCGCGTGAATGGTGACGATGTTGGGGTGCTGCAGCGCGGCCACGGATCTGGCCTCACGTTCGAAACGCGCGATGCGCTCGGGGTCGGAGGCCATGTCCTCGGGGAGGAACTTGATGGCGACGTCGCGTTCCAGCTTCGTGTCGCGGGCTCGGTAGACCTCGCCCATGCCCCCCTTGCCGATCTTCGCCGTAATCTGATAGTGGCCGAACGTCTTACCGAGCATGAGCGAAACCCCGGACCTTTCGGTACGCATGGTAAACATTTGCATGGCGGCGGATTGGCGCCCGTGCGGGCGCAGGGGGGGCCATGATACAGGCAGACAGGCGCCAGCTCAATGCCGGATGCGGGCGGCTACTTGAGGAGGTTCAGCTTGATGGTGGCGGATTCGGAGGGCGTCGTCGCCCTGAGGATGTAGATGCCGCTCGCCACCGGCGTGCCTGCGCCGTTGCGGCCGTCCCAGGTCATCACACGCGTGGCGGCGTGGAGGGGCGCATTCCACAACAGACGCACCCGGCGCCCGGTAACGTCGTAGACGGCCACGCGGACCGGCACCGCGGGGTCGGCATCGACGCGCAACGAGGTGGCGGGGTTGAACGGATTGGGGTGGGCGCGCAACTGGAGGCCTCCCGCAACCGGCGGGGTGCCACCCACGGCGGTGGCGCCGCCGCGAATCACGTCCTCCCCGTCCTCGACGAAGCCCAGTTCCTGGTCGCGATACATGAGCCGCGTGATGCCACGGTTGCGAATCCGGAAGTCGGCGTCGTAGCGATCGATGTAGAGCGTGGGCCCGGACAGCTCGCAGGTCATGGTTCCGTTGTTCACGGTCACGTGAGTCGTCCCGGAGACGGACAGGTGGCTCCCGCCCGCCACCAGGTAGCCGAGCAGTCCGCCGTATTCCTCGCGCACGAAGGTCAGCAGCGCGTCGGTCTCGATGTGCCCGTGGGTTGCGGCCACGCCCGTGTTGTTGCGCACGACGTGATCCACCACCCCGTTGCGCCAGTCCAGAACCAGGGCGTATCCCCACGGATAGTCGTAACGGACCGTCTGCGGACCCAGTTCGCCGATATAATGGGGCAGCAGCAGGAACGCGAACGACGGCTCCACCGCATCGCACGCCACCTTGATCAGGGTGGCATCCGGTTCGTCGGTGAGGTTGTCGAACGGTTCGGTGGCAACCGACACCGACTCGAAGGCGGGGTTGAGCAGGTGAAGATCCATGGCGCCGGTCGTCCCGGTGATGGTCATGGGATTCACCGTCACATCGACGGCATTGGTAGCAAGCGTGTGTAGACGCCACTCGTAGTTGTGCACCGCGCCATCCTTGCGGATGTCGTCCATGACCACGAAGTAGGGCGACGCGGAGGGTCCGTGCACGGTGAGCACGCGCCGATAGGCGAAGTCCACCGGGTTCGCCCCCTGGTATCCCCACGACCAGTCGGTTCCGTCGTAGGGACGATTGGGGGCGTTGAATTCGCTGTACGTGGTGTACGCCTTGGTGGCGTCGCCCACCACGTAATCCGCGATGCCACCCAGCAGGTACTCGGCCATGCGGCCGTCGGTACCCACCGACCCGCCGGCGTTGTGCTGACCCTTGCCATCGATGAACACCATGTTGTGCGCTTCGCTATGTTTGCTCTTCGCGCCCGCGCCGTGATCGATGACGAAGCGCTCGCCGTAGCCATAGAGCGCAAACTGGTTCTGATCCTCCTGCGCATGCCCGCCCTGAAACTTCCCGGAGTAAAAATTGAACATCACGTCGTCGGAACTGGCTCCCTGCTGCCAGCCGGTGCGGTAGTGGTACAGGCCGCGCCCCACCCAGATCCGGTGATTGGGCAGAATGTCCCCCGGCGCAATCGGCGTCACCGTCCGGTGCCACAACACGGTGGCCGACTTGTCCGCCTCCCGGCCCAGGTCCACCCCGTAGATCCCGGCGGCGTGCTCCCATATCCATGCGGACAACCCGCTGCCCCACTGATTGATGGCCCAGTCGAAGTACATCGTGCTGCGCGCGAAGGGGATGCCGGTGACCACGGTATCGTTGAGGTTGTGCGAGCGCGCGCCACCCTCCGGTAGCAGTTCGTAGGCGAGCCACTGCTCAACCGCGCGCAGGCGCGGATGGTGCGAGTAATCCAGCCCATCGAAGCGCTTGCGCGCATCGAAATAGACGATGAGATTCTTCAGCGCCCACAGCCCGTACAGATCGCCCTCGTTGTACGACCCGCCCTCGTCGAAGATGTGCAGCAGCAGACCATCCACGATGCGGTCCGCCATCGCCATGGCGTCGTTGACCACGTAGTCTTCGGTTTCGCCCTGCAGCGCGATCGCCGCCAGCCCCAGCGCGGCGCCAAACATGGCGCTGTGGTTCGCCAGATACGGCTGCCGCTCGAACTGCTTGTAGCCGGGGTTCCATATCATCTTCTGGATGTAGCGCACCATCTCGTCGCGCACGAGTCCCCGTTCCGCCTCCGTCGCCGTTTCGAAGTACTTGTCGTAGCCAAGCGCCAGCGTGCGCAGGCGCATGCCGGAGTATGCCTCGTCGAAGTCGGGTTCCCAGTTGTTCGCCACGTACAGCGTGATGGCCTTGCCCAGGTCGCGGGCGAACGTGTCCGGTGGCGACTCGATCCGGTGCACCAGTGCGAGTTGCATGATGATGCCGTCGGCGTAGTACATGCCGAGGATCTCGCCGACGGTCTCAGTCGGGTACACGTTCTGGACGAGATTGCGGATGAAGGCGTAGGCCTCGTCGTCGCGCCCGCCGTCGGTGACCTTGGCGCGCAGGGCGGGGACATCGTCACTCGAGAAGAGCAGCCGCGGGTGGTGGGTGGCGTAGAGCTGGTCGGTAATGGTGGGCTGGGCGAGCGCGGGCATCGCGGTCGGCACCACCACAACGGCAAGCAAGATGAAGATGCGCAGGTTGCGAATCAAGCCTTCGGACCACGGGTGCGGGTTCACTGCGGTGGGTGGCGCTAAACCGTTTGATGATACCAGCAAAGCGCGAATGTCTCAATCCCGCAGGTTGTGGCCGGGAAATTGTCCCCGTGCGCCCGCAACCCCGGGGAATCGCACGTAATAGCACTCATGGGTTGGACTTACGGCCGGAAGCCGGCGCAACCCCACAGGGGGCCTGCGCTTACCCGGGTCCAGGGACATTTTCCCGGCCACAACCTATGATGCACGTGCATCATATGCATCGTGGGGCCAAACGAGCTAACATACTGGCAGTCAAATGATTGCGTTCGGACCCATACCCTCGCGACGGCTCGGGCAGAGCCTGGGCGTCAATCACCTGGCCTGGAAGGCGTGCAGCTACTCGTGCACCTACTGCCAGGTGGGAACGTCGCATCTGCGCGCCGCCCGCCGCCGCTTCCTCGCCCCCACCCAGGTGGTCGACGCGGTCGTGCGCCGGGTGGACGCCTGTATCGCCGCCGGGGAGCGCATCGACTACATCTCGTTTGTGCCCGACGGCGAGCCCACTCTGGATGCCAACCTGGGCACCTGCATCCGCGCGCTCCTGCCGCTGGGAATCCCCGTCGCCGTCATCACCAACGGGTCGCTCCTGTGGATGCCGGAGGTGCGCGAGGACCTCGCCGCGGCCTGTATCGTGTCGGTCAAGATGGACACGACGCGCGCGGACACCTGGCACCGCCTCAACCGCGCCCACGGCGCGCTCGACCTGGATCGTGTGCTGGAGGGCTGCCGCTTGTTCGCCCGCGAGTTCGAGGGTGAGTTGGTGAGCGACACCATGCTGGTGGACGGGGTCAACGACGACGAGCCAAACGTCACCGGCGTGGCCAACTTCCTGGCCGAGATTGCGCCGTCGCGGTCCTTCGTCGGTGTTCCCACGCGACCGCCAGCGAGCACGGGGGTTTCCCCCGCGAGCGACGCGGCACTGGAGCGCGCGGGTGTCATCATGAAAGAGCGGTTGAAGAACGTGGTGGTTCTACCCACGAAGGAGATGGGAAGGTTCATCCGCGCGGGCGATCCGGTGGAGGACCTGCTGGGAATTCTGGCGGTGCATCCAATGCGCGAGGCGGCGGCGCGCGCCTACCTGGCGGATGCCGGCACCGACCCGGCACTCATCGACCAGCTCCTGCTCGACGGGCGCGTGGGCCGCAGGCAGTACCAGGGCGAAGTCTTCTTCGTGCGCGGCGACGGAAAATCGACGGCTCCGGCACCGTGACGGCCTAGCGGTATAGCGCCTTCACGCGCCCCCACGTGCTCTGCGCGGTGGCAGGTTGCCCGTCGCACGCCAGCGATGTCATGCCCACGCCGGGGATTTCCGCGAAATCGGGCCAGCGCACCGCAACCGGGTCGACGTTGCCGCCGTTGCCCGCGTTGTTGTACGCATATCCGCGCACACGCAACGCCCGCGGCCCGTATCGCCGACCCCGGTGGACCCGCACGAGCACAGCTCGGCCACGTCGTCGTCGGTCAACGCGCGCGAGTAGATGCGCACGTCGTCTATCTTGCCGTTGAAGATCTCGAGAATGCCGGGAATATCGCCGCCGATGGTGAGGTCCTGCGGCCCCGGGGTGATGGTGAGGGGCGCGGCGAGCGAATCCACCCGCACGCCATCCAGGTACAGCCGCACGTGGTCACCGTCGAACACCGACGCCACGTGGTGCCACTCGTCCGCCGCCGGATATTCGTCGCCGTAGAAGTTGAACCAGTCGTTGTAGCTGGAACCGAAGGTGCCATCCGGTGTGGCGATCAATCGGTACATGAACGCGTTCGGCGCGCTGGCGCTCTTCATAGTCACCGGACCGAAGGCCTGCCCCACCAGGCTGGGGCCGTAGGGCATCACCCACGCCGCCTGCGTCACCGCGGTGTCCGGCGAGGAGAGGCTCGTCGAGTTCGCAACGAAAATGTACGAGTTGGTGCCGTTGAACTCGTAGGCGCCATCCGGGGTCCCGAAGCGGTCGATGGTTGGCACCACGCCACCCACCGGCGACCCGTGGTTGCCAACGCCGCTCGCGTCCAGCATGTCGAGGTTGAACGGGTACCACGCCACCAGACCCGTGGTAACGCCGGCGCGAACGGACGATGGGTTGAACAAGAGGAGTACGAACAGAATGGATGCGTAGCGCATGGCTGGTTCTCCCTTCCCGCGCGGGCGGACGGCCAAAAAAGGGGGTTCGGTCCAGCGGATTCAAGCCACCGGGATCAGTGGCATTGAAACACAGGCCACGGTTGGTTGCCGGCAGCAAGTATGGTACGCTTGACGTCTGACCCGATGCCCCGTACCCAAAAAGAAAGATGCCGAGCATGACCCCGTTTGAGAAACAGGTTGCCGCCGCACGCGCGTGGTTCGACAGCCCGCGCTTCCAGGGAATCGTCCGCCTGTACTCGCCGCGCGAGGTGGCCGAACAGCAGGGGACGATCGACAACGACTACAGCGTCGCCCGTGTGGCGGCCGAACAGTTCTACACACGGCTGCGCGAGCTCTCCGCGCAGAAGAAGTCCATTACCACCTTCGGCCCCTACTCCCCCGGCCAGGCCGTCACCATGAAGCGGCTGGGCATCGAGGGCATCTACCTGGGCGGCTGGGCCACCTCCGCCAAGGGTTCCCTCGCCGAGGATCCCGGCGCGGATCTCGCCAGCTATCCGCTGAGCCAGGTGCCGGACGAAGCGGCCCCCATCGTGCGCGCGCTGCTCACCGCGGACAAGAACCAGCATTTCCTGCGCGCGCGCATGAGCGAGGCGCAGCGCGCCGCAACCCCGCAGCACGACTTCCGCCCCTTCATCATCGCCGACGCCGACACCGGCCACGGCGGGGATGCGCACGTGCGCAATCTCATCCGCCGCTTCGTCGAGGTGGGTGTCACCGGCTACCACATCGAAGACCAGAAGGCCGGTGTCAAGAAGTGCGGCCACCAGGGCGGCAAGGTGCTGGTGAGCCAGGACGAGCAGAACAAGCGGCTCAACGCGGCCCGCTTCCAGCTGGATATCATGCGCGTGGCGGGCATCATCGTGGCGCGCACCGACGCCGAGTCGGCCACCTTCATCGAGAGTTCGGCCGACGAACGCGATCAGCCCTTCATCCTGGGCGCCACCAGCGTCGAACTTCCCCGCTACAAGGTGGGCTACCTGGCCATTTTGCGCATGCTCCACGAGCTGGGCGTGAAGGCGGTGCTGGGTCATCTGCTCTACTCGATTTCGGACCACGAGTACGCCGGCGCATCCGCGTGGCTGGAGCGCAACGGCATCACGGAGTTGATCACGGCGGGTGCGGCAACGGCTGGCGAGGACACCAGCATCGACCGCCTGCTCGACCCCATCGTCACCCGCTACCTCGAGGTGTGGCAGGCCGAGGCGGGGCTCAAGACCTACGCGCGCGCGGTGGCCGACGTGATGGAGTTCCGCATGGGTGAAGGGGAGAAGTACGACATGACGGTGGAGGCGTGGCTCGCCTTCGCGGGGCATGCCTCGTTCTACGATGCCGCCGACCGCGCCGAGGCCATGGGCATCCGCATCGTGTGGGACTACGAGTACCCGCGCACCCCCGACGGCTACTACCAGTTGAACTCGGGCATCGACTACG
Organism: Candidatus Krumholzibacteriia bacterium; assembly: GCA_029865265.1. NCBI lineage: Bacteria > Candidatus Krumholzibacteriota > Candidatus Krumholzibacteriia > Candidatus Krumholzibacteriia bacterium. The sequence goes on from JAOUHG010000013.1 coordinate 76,830, forward strand.
CCATCGCCAAGTCTCTGGCCGCGGCACCCTTTGCGGACATCCTGTGGATGGAGACCAAGACCGCCAACCTGGACGACGCGCGCAAGTACGCGGCGGCCATCCACGCCGAGTACCCTGGCAAGATGCTGGCCTACAACCTCTCCCCCTCGTTCAACTGGGACACCACCGGCATGAGCGACGATGAGATGAAACGCTTCCCCGAAGAACTGGGCAAGCTGGGGTTCGTGTTCAACTTCATCACCTACGGCGGCCACCAGATCGACGGCCTCGCCGCGGAGGATTTCGCCACCGCCCTGCAGCAGGACGGCATGCTGGCGCTCGCACGGCTGCAGCGCCGCTTCCGGCTGCTCGAGTCGCCCTACCGCACGCCGCAGACGCTGGTGGGCGGGCCGCGCCTGGACGGCGCGCTCATGGCGTCATCGGGCCGCTCCGCCACCACCAAGGCGATGGGCCGGGGCTCCACCCAGTTCCAGCACCTGGTGCAGACCGAGGTGCCGCGCAAGCTGCTCGACGAGTGGCTGGAGATGTGGCGGGCGCACTACCGGTTGCCGGGACCGCTGCACGTGGAGCTGCGGCCGCACACCGCCGGCTCGGAACTTCTGGAACTGAAGGTGGTCAAGGACGGCGGCGAAACGACGGCCAACATCATCTTTGCCAACATCCACGACCGCCGCAACCACAGCTTCCTCTCGGTGCGTAACCAGAACACCTTCGACGAGGCGCTGCGCAAGAAGCGCCTGATGACGCTCATCCACCTGTTCCTCATCCACCGCTACAAGGCGACGTCGGTGCACTACGTGAGCCCCACCGACGACGTGCACTACCAGACCGGGCGCATGAAGCACCACGGCATCTTCTCCGAGATCCACATGGAAATCGGACAGATGATCGTCGCGTCGGTCAACGCGGACCGCATCACGGAACTGCTGGAACCGGACCGGGTGGCGCTGCAGAAGCTCATCGACAAGACGGGCCCGCCGACGGTGTGATCCGGCCGGACACCCTCCCAGAAAGAGAGGGCACGGCCGCGGCCGTGCCCTCCTGAAGAGAAATCAACTGTCTCTGTTACTTGCCGGACTGGTCGTGCGGTACGGTCACCGTCACGGTGTGCTCGTCTCCGTTGCCGGAAGAGTCCTCACAGCGCACCCGAACGGAGTAGATTCGCCCGTCCCCGCCACCGGAGCGCTCGGCGCGCAACTTGAGCGTGGTGTCGCCGGTGATCATCCAGTCGGGTTCGGTGTTTCCATCACCGGTGCCGTTGCCGGCCTCGTTGGAGGTGACTTCCAAAATGGTGCACGACAGCGACTCGTCGCAGTTGTCGACGGCATCCACGAAGACGCGAACCTCTACCCACTTGTGATTCGGCGGCCACAGCATGTCCGGGCTGGCCGTTACGCTGCGGACAACCGGCGGGTCCGTGTCCGTCGCCACGGTAACCGTGAAGGTGCAGGTGGAGGTGTTGCCCGAGAAGTCCACCGCGGTGCAGACCACCTCGGTGTCTCCCACCGGGAAGATACTTCCCGAGGCAGGCTCGCACGAGACGACCGGAGCCGGGTCGCAATCGTCGGCGGCGGTGACGTCGAACTCCACCACGACGCCCTCTTCGCCCGCGCACCCGATGCTGGTGTCGGCCACGCAGGCAATGACCGGCGCGGTGTCATCGGCGGTAAAGGCCGGCAGGTCGGGCAGGAAGGCCACGCCCCGTGCCGCATTCAGCGAGTCCTGCCACGCCACCAGCAGCGACGAGAGGCCCGCCAGGTAGTCGTTCGACGATCCGGCGGGATCGTAGTCGGCGACGGAGTCCAGCAGCGACGCGGCGAGCGCGTCGTTGATGGCGGGCTGCCACTGCTGCAGAACGGGCACCAGTTCGCCGAGGTAGCCATCGACGGTGGATTCCTCCATCCACGCCGGTGGATCATCGAGCAGATCGGTGTTGCCCAGCCAGGCTTCGATGGAATCCTGCCAGGCGGGCAGAACCGGTGAAAGGTGCGATAGATAGCCCACGCCGCCGCAGTCAATCTGCAGCGACGTCGACGCGACGCGCGAGGATTGCGGGCCGGCGGGTGAACCGCCGTTGTCCCCGCAACCGACCATCATTGCCGCGACCGCAAGGGCGGCAATGGCAACGCGAATGGATAGTCTGATCATGTGGTGTCCCCCTCGATTGGGATGCCAAGTCTGTACGATGCGGCCGGAACACGAGAGGCCGCCCCTGGATTTCACCGCGGAAACAGGCGACCGTACGCAACAAATGAGGGCTTCAGTATAGCACGTCGACACCCGGCGGGAAACGTCCGGCTACGCGCGGCGGTAGACGTCGGTGGCGAGGTACTTCAAGCCGGAATCGCACATCAGCGTGACCACGGTGGCGCCGGGCCCGAGCCGCTCAGCAATGCGAATGGCAGCAACGACGTTTGCCCCCGACGATGTCCCCGCAAACAGCGCCTCCTCGCGCGCCAGGCGCCGCGCCATCTCCTTTGCGTCGCCGGTCCTGACGGGCACGATCTCGTCGATCATCGCGGGATCCCACAGCGGCGGCGTGTAACCGATTCCCACCCCTTCGATCTTGTGTGGCCCGGGTTGGTTGCCGAGCAGCACCGACGACTCCCCCGGCTCCACCGCGACGATCCTGACACCTGGTTTGTTGCGTTTGAGCACCGTGGCCACGCCGCGCGACGAGGCACCCGTCCCCACGCAATGCACGAACGCGTCGACAGCACCGTTGGTCTGGTTCCAGATCTCCTCGGCCAGGGTGAAGTAGCCCGCGATGCTGTCGTGGTTGTTGAGTTGATCGGTCCAGTACGTGTTCGGCGCCTGGCTGAGCACGCGTGCGGTCTCGATCATGTCGAGGATGAGTTTTTTGGTGGTGAGACCGCCCTCGCTGGGAACAAGCGTGAGTTCCGCGCCCAGCGCGGCCATCTGGTCGCGCTTGTCGCGGCTGAAGGCATCCGAGGTGACGATGTGGATGCGATAGCCCTTCGCCGCGCATACCAGTGCCAGCGATGCGCCGGTGCTGCCACCGGTGTACTCCACCACCGTGCCCCCGGGTTTCAGACGGCCATCGGCCTCCGCGCGTTCGATCACGGCGCGCGCCATGCGGTCTTTCATGCTTCCGGTGGGGTTCTCCCACTCGAGCTTCACAAGGACATCCGCGCAACCGGGCGGCACGACCTTGCGAAGCCGTACCAGCGACGTGTTTCCAATGGCATCGAGAACGTTCATGGAACACTCCCTCCCGGGCGGACCAGCCGGCCGGCCGCCGCAGTCTAGCGCGAATGGACGCGCCCTGTCACCGTCTGGCGCCGCGCGCGGCTCGCGGGGTGACCGGCGGTGGTAATTTGTGGTACGGTACCCGAAGGGCAAACTCGCCCGGCCGCACCATCGGCGCCGCACGTTGACGGCCCTTTTCAATTATTGACGCTGCCGGTCGACCCCGGCTCGACAGGAGATAGACATGCGCTCTCGTGTTGCACTGACCCTGCCCGTGTTGCTGCTTCTTATGGTCGCTTCGGTTCTCCCTGCGCACGCAGAAGAAGAGCCCAGTTACTTTACGCTCTCCGGCGGGTGGTCGTGGCCCTCGGGTGGCCCCATCCAGGACACGTACGAGCCGGGCTTCATCGCCGCGGCGGCGTTCCGTGTCGGCGTGGCGGAGAGCTACTTGAGCGGCATCGAGTTCGGATACGGCTGGTTCTCCCTCGACAGCGCAGGGCTGGCGAGCAAGAATTCGGGCTCGACGTTTTCCGGCGGTGACATGGGACTTCTCAGCATTACCACCGAAAACGACTATCTCTTCGGCACGCCCGGCAATCCCATGCGCCCGTTCCTGAACCTCGGCCTGGGGTACTACAAGTCGTTCATCGACGACGCCACCGAGACGAACGGTTCCACGACCTCGGACTATGACACCGGCGTCTACAAGGGCAGCTTCTTCGGATTCCATGCGGGCATCGGTGCCATGCTCAACCGGGAGCGCTTCGGGCTGCGCGTCGACGCCAACTACGAGCACCTGTTCGCCGGGGGCCCGGACCTCGAGTACTTCACCGTACGCGCCGGCATCGTGTTCTTCACGTCGGGTGTGGCGGTGGGAGCGGCACCGGCGAAGAGCGCAGACTAGCCAGGAACCGGGTCCAGCACCGGGCCGGTGAAGATGGTCGGGACAAGGCGGTAACGCCCGCTAGCGCCCGCTGTCGATCATTTTGCGCATCTGGTGGCCGATCGGCTGGTCGGGGTACAGCGCGATCATCCGATCCGCCACCGCGCGCGCTTCGGCCAGGCGGCCACCGCGAAACAGGTAGTCCGCCCAGGCGTGCATGTAGTCGAGCCGATCCGGCTCGATTTCCAGGGCGCGGCGCAGAGCCCGTCCCGCGTCGTCCTGCCTCCCCATCTGCTGCAACAGCAATCCCAGGTTGTACTGCACGCGCGCCTCACCCGGATTCAGCCAGGTGGCCCGCTGCAGCAGATCCACCGCCTCGTCGGCGTTGCCTCTCTCCACTTCCAGCAAGCCCAGCGAGTACAGCGCATCCGCGTTGTCCGGGTAGTCGCGCACGGCCTCGCGCAGTAGCGCCGCGGCTTCGTCGTTGCGCCCCTGCTGGCTCAACAGGACAGCGAGGTTCATTTTGGCGGGCAACAGCAGGTCGTCGATGGCGAGGGCCGCGCGGTAATAGCTCTCGGCTTGCGCAGCGTTTCCAAGGGCGTACTCCAGGTTGCCCAGGTTGAAATTGGAACTGGGGAAATCGAGCTCGTACGCCATCGACGCGCGATACTCGGCCAGCGCCTTGTCGAACGCCTCCTGCTGGTAGGGCTTCATGCGATCGCGCGGCACGACGGCCAGCTGCGAGACGGCTGCCATGCGTACCGCCTTCACGGGGTCGGAGAGCAGCGGGAGGAGGTGATCGACGTCCTCCTCCCCGGCGATCGGGAGGTACGCGGCCGCGGTGCGGCGCAACAGCGCCTCCTCGGAACCGGTCGCCAGTCGCAACGCAGCGATTCCGTCCGGGCGCGGCGTTTCGGCCAGCAGTTCGAGCGCCGTGGCGCGCACGATGGGCGCGTAGAGATCGCTGTCGGCGATCCGCACCAGCTCCGGCTGCGCGGATGCCTCGCCCTTGCGCGCGGCCGCAAACGCGGTCCCGAAATGCGGCTTGCGCGCCTCGCCGTACCAGCGGCGATACGCGTCGAGCGACCACTGCAGGGGCTTGTCGTCGTGACAACCCGACTGCGTGCACGCGTTGGGCACGCCGATCTTCGCGGTCAGGTCCGGGCGCGGCACGCGGAAGCTGTGGTCGGCGCGCCAGTCGATGACCATGTAGGCGCGCTCGGGCATGTGACACTTCACGCACTTTGCCCCGTCCGACTCACGGCCCTCGTAGACCTTCTTGTGAAAGTGGTGCTCGCTGGTGTCGTAGACCTCGCCCTGGTGACACTGCAGGCACAGGTCGTTGCCGTCGCGGTGCAGCTTGAGGCTGTGACTGTCGTGACAGTCGAAACAGGACACCTCCCGCGCGTACATCTTGCTCTGCAGGAACGAACCGTAGACGTACACCTCGTCCAGGATCTGTCCGTCGGGATGGTACAGGCCTTCGTCCAGCAGGCTGGGCAGCATCTGGTCGAGCAGTTCGCTGCCGGTGTGATCGTAGTCGCCCAGTTCGGCACGGCGGGAGTGGCATGGCGCGCACAGCTCCACCAGCCGCCGCGGCGCGATGCGGGCGGTGGAAACGGCGAGGCCCATCTTCTCGAGCTCCGGGCGCGCCATCGGCGCGATGCTCGCCCATGCGACGTGGCGCGAACCGGGCCCGTGACACGCTTCGCAGCCCACGTCGATGTCGGACCAGGTGGTGTGGTAGCTGTCGGTGGCGGCGTCGTAGCCCTTCTGCAGGTTGGTCGAGTGGCACTCGGCGCACATCGAGTTCCAGTTCTGGCCGCCGCGCGTCCAGTGCAACCAGTCCGTGGGCGGGATGTCCTGGTCCGGGTACTGGCGGTACCAGCGCCCGCGCACCGTGTCCCAGGTGACGCTGAGCGTCTGCAGGCGCCCGCCGGGAAACGGCACCAGGTACTGCTGCAGCGGGTCATAGCCAAATACGTACTGCACCTCGAACTCCGCCATCGCACCACCCGGCCCCTCCGTGTACACGAAGAACTTTCCGTCGCGCTTGTAGAAACGCGATGTCACGCCGCGGTAGGTGAAGGTGGCGTCGTTGAAATCGCCGAGCACGGTGGAGTCGCTGGCCACGTCCATGGCCCTGTCGTGGTCGGAGCCGCGCCAGCGGTCGTACTCGGCGCGGTGGCAGTCCACGCACGCCGCGGTGCCCACGAACGCCGGCGTGGTCTCGTCGAGTTCGTGTGAACCCTCGGGGGCCGGACGCAGGAGAGCCAGCGGTATGGTGATCACGATCACCGCCAGCGCGACGAGTCCGATGATTTCCCACCGACGCAGCGTCGTGTCGCGCGCGCCGGTGTCGCGGGGCGCGGCGCTCACGGACGCACCACCTGCGCGGCCAGGAACGACGTGCGCCGCACGAGCCGGGCAGTGTCGACCTTGACCACGCCATTCTCGATGCGAACCGGATAGAGATCGAGCGGACGCGGCGCCGGCGGCGCGAGCACCGCGCCGGTGATGTCGAAGGACGACGCGTGGCACGGGCAACGGAAACACGCCTTCCCGGCATCCCAGGGAACCGTGCAACCGAGATGGGTGCAGGTACGGTCCATGGCCAGGAAGCCACCGTCCTTGAGGCGCGCGAGGTAGAAGCGGCCCTCCGGAAATGCCGTCACGGTGTCCGGCTGGAAGCGGTCCACCGGTCCCGCGGTGATCAGCGAGGCCTCGTCATACGCGGGACCCCGCCGCGGACGCAGAAACGACGAACCGATCCACACCAGTTCGCCGGCGAGTGCCGCCGCGAGGCTTCCCCACATCCAGCGCAGAAAGTTACGGCGTGACGTCATCCGCCACCCCCCCACGGAAGGGTGAGCGCCATGCCCGGTCCCCGGAAGAACACGCCGATGATGGCGAGCGTCACAAAGCCCGTCACCAGAAACACCACCAGCGTCTGCACACACTCGTTGCGTCCCAGCCCGAACCGGCGGCGCGTCAGAACAACCACCGCGGCCGAAATCCCCGCGAGCAGCAGTGTGGGGACGACGCCGCGCACAAACCATCCGGTGTTGGCGCCCTGGGTGGAGGCGATGGCGTCATCCAGCAGCACCGCCGCCACGCACAGCACCACCGCCACCAGCGACGCCGCGCCGGCCGCCCGCCGCGCCGCCGGAGAGAGAAACCAGCGCCCGGCGGGCCCGGCGGCGTCGCCAACCCACGGCATGGCCGCGAATCCCGCAAGCGCTGCCAGCGGCAGCACCAGCACCGCAAACACCGGGTGCAGGTGGATGAGCAGTTCCTGGAAACCCATGAAGTACCACGGCGCTTTGGCCGGGTTGGGGCTCATGCCCGCGTTGGCGCGCTCCCCGATGGGAGCACCCACGAGCGCGCCCAGCACGACCACCACGGCGAGCAGCACGAGACCCTGCGCCACTTCGCGAACCAGCAGGTCGGGGAGAAACATCACTTTGGAATCCGCGGCGGCATCGGAGGCATCTGCCGGCGGTTCGACCACGCCGCCCGCCTTGCGCACACGCCAGAAGTGGAACGCCATGAGCACGATGGCCAGCACGGGCAGAACGGTGGTATGGAAGGTGTAGAAATTGAGCAGCGTGGCCGCGCCGATGTCACTCCCGCCGCGGATGATCGCCTGCAGCCCGGCCCCGATGCCCGGAACATAACCGAGCATGCCGGTGGAGATGGTGATGGCCCAGAAGGCGCGCTGATCCCACGGGAGCAGGTAGCCGGTGATCGCCGAGGCGAGCACGCCCAGGAGCAGCGCCACACCGATGATCCAGTTGACGCGCCGCGGGCGATGATAGCCACCCGTCAGGATGACCCGCATCACGTGCAACAGAACGACCGCGACCAGGAGATTGGCGCTCCAGTAGTGCACGCCGCGCACAAGGGAGCCAAAGCGCACGCGGGTCATCATGGTGCGCACGGAGTCGTAGGCCACGTCGGGGACGGGCTGGTAGACCAGCAGCATGAGGATGCCGGTGGATGCGAGCGTGAGCCACAGGAGCAGCGAGGACCCGCCAAGCCCGAAGGTGTGGGCCCAGCGCACCGCGCGGCGCGGAATCCGGATGGGACGCAGGTGAAAGAGAAACGTGCCGCGCGTCAGGCGCGCCCGTTCGCGGTCGGTGGGAGGCAGAATCCCACGATTCACGTCACCGGCGGATGTCTTCATGCGGGCCGATTCTCTCACATGGCCCGCGTACGCGCCAAGCGCCCCTTAACTAAAACGAGCCCGCGCCCACTTCGACCACGTATCCAAACTCGTTGATCTGCATGGCGCCGAAGTTCCGGACCCCAAAGCGGAAGCCCCAGAAGTCCGAACCCAGTCTCCGAACAATCTTCAAGGGCGTGTGCGTCATGTTCACCCTGAACTTGAGACCCGTTTCAAGTTGAAAGTCATCGTGGGTCGACGTGATCCCGTTCGCATCGGTAACTTTTCTCCATTCCACACCAACCGCGAAGTACGGGTCGATCCACCGTGACGCCGACGGGGTGTAGAGGGCGGTCCAGCCGATGTCCTCGAGGTTTTTCCCGGTGAGGTATAGACGATGGACGATGTAACCACCCCCGAGCGGGTCCTCCATGTTCTTCACGATCCAGAACGGAAAGGTAAGGGAAATGCCGGCGTAGCCGTCCATGCGCAGCGCGACACCGAACGACTTGGCAAACGACTCGTCGCCGATCCACTTCCCGAAGTTGTCAAGGCTGTTCACCTCCGACACCTCCGGCCAGTCCGGATACCCCTTGTCCGCGATGAATGGCTTCAGGTGCGCGTCCGCTCGCTCATCAGACGGAAAGGGGCGCAGGTCATAGATCGCATTGTGCGGGGAATACACGCCGTCTTCCTCGCACCGGGCGCGGCGGGGGCTGTCCTCCGGAAGCGGCGGAAAGACGCGCGTGTTCTCGAATCGCACCTTCGCCATCCACGACTGCCAGCTGGCTGCAAAGAGCCCGCCGCTGCGGATGATATCGCGCACCCCCCACGCGTCGTTGATGCGGGTATTCACGTCGTAGCCGGGCGTGTAAAGCCCGTCGCCGTTCTTGTCGGTGCACGACGCGTGCTTTGCCTCCTCCACCAGGATGTGCATCGGCATCACCGTATACTTGTCGGATTCCAGCGTGTTGTCGTACCAGAGCACACCATGCGCCTTCCCCTTGGTCCGCGTGATGGCAATCGCGTAACGCGTACCTGCTTCTGTCCCCCGCGCCACCGCCACCTTCATTTCCACGGACTCCACGTCGTGCTGGTGGGCATTGAGGCCTTCCTCGCGTGGGTAATAGAAGAAGAAGTCGAGGTCCATGCCGGCCAGTGAACTGAGACTGAGAATGGACTTCCCTTTGTCATCCGCGCTGACTTGAATGGCATCGCCGGTTCCGTCCGGGCGTTGCAACACCTCGCGCAACCGGTAATAGACAACCGGACGTCCCGGGGCCTCCTCGAACGGAAACGCCTCCGGAATCAGGATGTCCTTTCCGGTCCGGTCCTCGAGCAGGGGTTCGTCGGGTGAAAACCACAGGATGGGCGCGCAGTAGGAGACGAAGCGCTCGACGGTCATGGTTTCGTCGTCGCCGTACCAGGTCACGTACGACGTGCCGGTGATTTCTTCGGCGCTGTACCCGTCGCGATTTTCCACCTTGACTGCGAACGATGGGGTTGCGCACAGAAGCGCGGCAAGGATTGCGCCCCAAACCGCGGTGGACATGTTACCCGGCGTCATGGTCGACAGTCTGCTGCTGACCACCACTCCCGAGCGGCCCCCGACCAACCTCCAGGTGCAGGGTTTACGAGGGGATGGCAAAAACGATTCCTTCGGCATCAACGTGCTCCTTGATTCGGGTGTCGATCCAGCGGGCATGATCCATGTAGTCCCGGCACTCGGATGGATAGTACCATCAGCAGACGAAGATAAGCAGGTATTTTCAAGTAATCCGCTGGCTTACATGCCGGATGCAACCACGCTAGGATGTGCTGGGTCGGCTCACCCGGCTCGAACAGGAGGTCTCATGCGTTCCCGTGTTGCACTGGTGTTCCCAGTGCTGTTAATGATTCTGATTGGTTCGGCCGCCACCCTTCACGCACAGGAAACGATCATCCACCAAGGCGGCGGCGATGTCGGCCATGCGCCGGCCCGTGCAACTGGGGCACAGGCGCCCCTTGCAGCTGAAGGCGACCAGGATACACAGGCTTTCGTTAGACAATTGAACCGTGTAATCACGGAGGCAGCTGCATATAAGGTCCGCAAGCGTTCACCAACAAGGGCGAGGCGTCGCCGCTACCGCCCCTCCAGGGTCATCTTCGGCATCCCCCGACGTGGCTCCGTCCAAGTCGCGCAATCCCAAAACGATGCAGGCTCGGCGTGATTCTATCGCCGGCGGGTTCCGGGTCGCAATGTTGTTGCCGGACGTCACTGGCGCCGCGTGACCCAGCCCAGCATCAGGATTCCGATGGCGGTGATCCAGCTACCGGCCACGCGGACGACGATACGCGCCCACTGTCGCCGAAGCCCGACGATCCACGATGGTACCAGCGTCGCGACGACGAACACTGCAGTCACTGCGCCGATGAGCGCCAGTCGATCCATCCCGGCCGTACGCAGAACCGCGCCGTTCAAGAAGCCGTTCAACCCTCCGGCCACGACCGCGAGCCCGACGGCGACCGTTGACGGCAGGCGGCGATCCAGTGCCACGAGCAATCCGACGATCATGAAGGACAGGGTCGTCACGACCGGCAGATCCGTTGTGACGGGCCAGGCTCGTCCAGCGACACCGCCAACCAGCCATGCACCGGGCAGAACCACGAGTAGGCTGCGCGCTGTCGCCGCACCACGCTGCCCGGCGAACAAGGCGAGTGCCAGCACCAGCAACACGTCGCTGGGCGTGATGACCAGATGTGCCATGCCATCGTAGAAGCTGCCGAAACCCGTCGTCACCAGATGCGCATGAGCCGTCGCTGGGATGCAGGCCCAAACGAACAGCGCGGTGGCGACCCGTCTCTGTCGTGTCATACCAACGCGCTCCGCAAGAAGAGGACTCCTGCCACTGCGACCCCCGCGCCCGCAAACTGCAAGACGCGCTGGCCGGCGCGCCAGCGATGAAGCGTCCCGATCGCGATGCCCACCGCGTGCAGGCAGCCCGTGGCCACGACGAAGCCAACACTGTACAGGATGCCGCTCGCACCCGCGGGGAGTTCGGTTCCGTGGGCGTGCCCGTGGAAGATGGCGAAGAAACCGACCACCACCGCAGCAACCCAAAGCGGCGGACGCACCTCACGCCACACCATGATCCCGAGGGTGACCGCCGACAGCGCGATGCCGACCTCGACGCCCGGCAACCCGATCCCCATGAGGCCAAGCGCTCCGCCCACGGCCATCACCATGGGAAACGCCACCGGCAGAACCCAAACTGCCGGCGCTCCGAGCTGCGCACCCCAAAGGCCGACGGCGATCATCGCCAGCACGTGATCGAGCCCGGAGATCGGGTGGTGCAAGCCACTCAAGAAGCCGGTCACGCTGCCCTTTTCCGCATGCGCCCACGCGACGGCCGGCCATGCAAGCACGAGAAGCGCCAGGCATCGATTGCCGATGGAGGATCGACTCATGGTCATCTCCCCGCGAACATCATGATCGTCCGCTGAATCGTCCAATAGGCGCCGCAGACGCCGACGGCATAACCCGGAGCGCATGCGACCCACACTGGCCAGCGCATCTCGAGGGTGCGGAACGCCCGGGCCATGGCGAGCGCCAGCCCGACGAAAACGACTTGCCCGATCTCAACACCAACGTTGAAGAACAACAGCGCCAGCGGGATCTCGGCCCGCGGCATGCCAGCCGTCGTCAGACCCGTGGCGAAGCCGAAGCCGTGCAGCAACCCGAAGGAGAACGCCACGACCCAGGGGTAACGACTCGTGAGCGTCGTCTCACCGCGCCAGCCGCGGACGATTTCGGGACCGAGGAACAGGATGCTGAGCGCGATCGCGGCATTCAGCGGCGGCAAGGGGGCGCGCGCGTAGCCCAGCGTGGCAACCGCGAGCGTCAGACTGTGTGCCACGGTGAATGCGGTGATCGTCTTCAAGAGCTTCATCCGCCCATGGACGATGAGCAGCAGCCCGAGCACGAAGAGCAGGTGATCCACACCGAGCATGATGTGATGGAAACCGAGGCCGATGAACTCGCCAGCAGTCGTGCCCAGAGATCGTTCACCGCGTAGCTCGACCTGCGGCTGGGTCGGGCGCACGATCGCCGTGAAGGTCGTGCCGTCGAGTCGAGTCACGCGGACGAAGATATCGGTGATCGTCCCCTCGAGACCTGGAAACCGGATCCGACTGCTTTCCAGGCTTCGTCCACCAGTCGTCACGACCTGCCGGTGGACGATGGCATCGTAGAGACGCCGCTCGGTCTTCTGTCCTAGCACTTGCCAGTCCGGCGGCAGAACGAGCTGGGCTGGATGTGGGTGCCCGTAGTAAAAGGGTGCCTTCCACACCACTTCGTAGCGATCGAGTGCCAGCTGACGGATATCGAGCGAGCCGGGCTGCGTCTCGTGAGCCGACGCTGCACTGCCAAGCAGCGCGGTCCACGCCAGGACCAGAAAGAGCTTCCAGCGCCGCGTCATGGGGAGACCCGCGCAGCCTGTGCCCCATTGCCAGTCGTCTCTCGAGGCGGCTCGATGACTACCTCGTAGCGCTCACGGAGCTTCCGATAGAAAGCCTCTTGCAGCTCTTTGCGACGCATCACGAACCAGTCGCGCGCCACGGCGTCGCGCACTTCGGAAAGCTCTGGCATGCGTCCGGGGCGACTTTCCGAGACGAACACCACATGCCAGCCGAAGCTCGAACGCACGGGTCCTGACCATTCCCCAGGACTCGCAGCCACGACGGCATTCGCGAACTCTTCGCCGAATTGACTCGCAACGTCGCGCTGGGCCGCGAGTCCCACTTCCTGTGGAAGGAGGCTCGGATCACCCAACGTGTCGAGGTCGATCCGTCGTTCTGCGCTGCGCAGCCGCGCGAGCGCGGCTTGCGCATCGGCTGCAGCGTCGCCCCGCTTGTCCGGATTGAAGAACACCTGTTGGAAAGCCACAGCGGGATCCTCGACATAGGTTGCCGAATGCTGCTGCATGAACTCCTGAAGCTGATCGTCAGTCGGGTCGACCTGGGACGCCACATCCTCGGTCATCAAGTCCAGCTTCATCCGTAGGCGCCGCCGGATGATGGCATCGTCGCGGTCGAGTCCCAGTGCAGTTGCTTCCCGGACGGCAATCTCTTCGCGGATGTGATCCTCGACGAGTCCGTTGAGCTCTTCGGTCGTCGGCAGGCGTTGCCACGTGCGCTCGAAGCCGGCAACGAGCGTTTCGACCTGTCCCGGAGTCACCACGATCCGGGCCGGCTGCTCGCCGGTACGACCGCGGGTGATGTGGAAGGCGACAAAGAGCGCCGCCCCGAGCAGCAAGAACTGCAACAGTGGATCTCTCAACAGCTTCTTCATTGGGGGACTTTCGATCCTCGCCGTGTGGCGCCGCTCCGCGGGGGTGGACACGTTGTGTGCAGCCTATCAGGAGGGACTGAGTTCGTGCAAGGACGCCTGAGTTGATGGCAGTCCTCCTATTGGTTCCGTGAGTCTGGCGATCGCAGAGCAGCTCTGTTTCAGCATGCTGAGAGGTAGCCTCTGAGGATCTGCCGGTACTTCGGCTTCCCGATCTTGTTTGTCATTCATCATTCGAAATGCCGACGTGCTACCGCGGAAACAGCAGGGTCACGGCGGCCCGGAATCCCCACTCTTCAGGACCTCCATCGAAATGCTCGGCGTAGTAACGAGGGCCGGCCTGGACTTGAATCAGCTGACTTCCAATCGACGTCACCTTCGCCACGAGAAAAGCCAATGGCACATTCCACTGCTTGTTCTCCCAGTCGTACGTCGTTTCGGTCTGCAGGGCGAACGACCACGCGCTTGCCGTGGTATAGGACGCGAAGGGCTGCAGGAAAGTCGAATTGACGTTGTCGCGGTCACTGTCACCGGCGAATGACCAGATGTGGTTCGTGAGGAAGCCGAGAGTCCAGGAACCCTGTTGTTTCAGTGCGACGGCTGTGGGACCGGCGCCCCATTTCTTGGCGCCTAGGAGTTTGTCGGTCGCTGTGGGCAGCAGCAGTACAGGACCGATACCCCAGATCCAGCCACTGGCGGTAGGACTTGCCGGGGAGAAGAATAGACTCTGAACGGCATCCCCGAGTCCGGATTGACTGCCGCTGCCGGAGAAGATGTCCTTCTGATAAACCAGCGGCAGGATCGTACGGCTGATGAGATTCCAGTCTTCGCTGAGAGAGAATGGGATTACCGGTTGCATGTTCAAGGTCATCCGCGAGCCCTCGTCGAGCGGACCGACGTTATCGTCGAAATTCAGCTGGAAGGGCACCGAGATCAGCGAGGAGACTGGGTTCGACAGCTGTTTTGCCAGCTTGGCCGCGTCTGGCTCCGCTGACGCCTCTTCAGCGGACACATTCGATGCCAGCAGGGTCAAAGTGGCGACGGCCAATGCAATGATCGTCTGTGCAGTTCGTTTCATGAGCTTCGGTCACTGCCTTTTCAGTTATTGGGCGTGTACCAGATCGGCGAGGTGTAGGCGCGTTCCTGGACGTCCACGGGCGCACCATCGGGAATCTTCACGCCGAACACCTTCGCGTCGTAGGTGGTCCAGCGCGGTGTTGGGATCTCCATGACGCGGACGTAGTAGAACGCGAGCTCGGCGGGGTCAAAGTCGTCGTCGGTCCAGAACGCCTGCAGGAAAGGGGCACCGATGGCGTTGGTATAGCTCGCGTCGGACACGTTGACCGTGCTGCCGACAGGCGGCAGCTTGCCGTCTTTGCCCGGCTTGCGGTTGGCCGACCAGGCGATGTCGTAGACTTTCTCGTGCGTCGTTCCGTCCGGCGCCAGCCAGCCCTTGATCACCTGCACCCGGTCGAGATTGGCGCCTTCCGGGTCGCGCAGCGCACGGATCAGGAAGCGGGGCCTGGCGTTGGCGGGAGGACCAGTGAGATTGCCGCCCATCGGTACACCCTTGTCGTAGCCGTACTTGGCGAAGTTCGACCGGTCCAGATCGCTCTTCTCGAAGTCCCAGCCGCCGAACACCCGAACACGCATCCGCGTGCCGGTGGTGGCGAAGACCTCCTTGCGGGCGAGCGCGTCCCAAATTGCCTCGCGAGTGTTCTCTCGCGCCCAAACAGCCGCGAGCCCGGCGGCTGCGGTCTGCCAAGCAAACGTCTTGTCGCTGGCCTTCTCTGAGAAGCGCCCGACCAGTGGCTCAGAGAAGCGAATTGGATCGGCAGTTGGCTCAAGCGCGACGATCTTGCCGAAGAAATTGTCCTCCTCAGCCGTCGTGAGGCCGGTGTGCGAGTCCGTGCTGCCGATCATGCCAAACTTGAACGGGTTCGCGCCGAGCTTTGCCTCGTAGGCGAGGCCGCGCTTGTACGCCTCGCGAGCATATTCGCGGGGCAGCATGTCCGGGGTCTTGGGATCAGGTCCGAAACTGCCCTTGTCCCAGGTATAGAAATCGGCGAATTCGTCGTTGGGCGAGAGCTTCGGATGCGCCTCGCCGTCCCCCTTCATCTGGGTGACCTCGTAGACCGGCTCCCAGCGCATCCGTCGCTCGGCGTAGGCGCGGTCCAAGGAGCGACCATCAAAGGTGACGTCGTCGAACATCAGTCCGTTCGACAGGTTGCCGTTGTGCGGGATGGCGAGCAGGCGAACACCGGCCGTCTTCTCGGCCTTTTCCATCCAGTCCCAGAGCTTCTCAGGATCTTCCGTGTCGTAAGTTGAGATCGGGAGTATTTTATCCGCCGAGTCCTTGCCGCCCCGGAAGATAATGTTGCGGTGCAGGTTGACGCCGTTCGGTCCGGAGGTCCACTCGAAGCCGATGAAGGCCGTGAATGAGCCGGGGACGTTGTTGCGCTCTGCCGCCTCGGTCGCCATGACCCACATACTCTTGCCGAAGTTCGTCTTGGCGAGCGGGTCTTTGCCCGTTTGCGAAGCGAGCTCCCAGAACTCATATCCCTCGAACTTGCTCTCGAGGGTGCCTGGCGCCATGATCTTTGCGATCTTGCGCCCAAACTCGGTGGCAAGCAGCTCTTTGTCGCCGTTGGCGACTGCCGTCGGCAGCCCGAGGTTTTCCGCGTGATCGGAAACTACCAGGAAGTCGAGCGGGCGTCCAAGTCGCGCGGGTATTCCCGTCGAAGAAATCACTTTCTCACCCCTGGCGAAGCGAAACGCGTCATCCGGCGTCAGCGTCGCGCCGATGAGACCGGCGTCGGGTGAGAACGCGGTGTGCAGGTGCGTATCGCCGAAGAACACCTGGTTGGGGAAGTCCTGCTCGGGATAGGGCGAGTAGCGCGCCGATGCCGGCGGCGGAACGAAAGACGCGCCATCGCCATATTGTGGCTTGTCCTGCGCGCTGGCCAGTCCCGCCAGGCTGCAGAGGGCGGTGGCGTCGCGATTTTCCACCTTGACTGCGAACGATGGGGTTGCGCACAGAAGCGCGGCAAGGATTGCGCCCCAAACCGCGGTGGACATGTTACCCGGCGTCATGGTCGACAGTCTGCTGCTGACCACCAC